>NZ_JBXCJD010000005.1:9446-310907 GCF_056786515.1 Sporosarcina sp. Y838
CTGCTGCTGACAAAGCTGCTGCTGACAAAGCTGCTGCTGACAAAGCTGCTGCTGACAAAGCTGCTGCTGACAAAGCTGCTGCTGACAAAGCTGCTGCTGACAAAGCTGCTGCTGACAAAACTGCTGCAGCTCAGAGTGAATCGTTTCAAAATTGTACAGATTTAAGAACAAAGTATCCTAGCGGTGTAGCAAAAGACCATCCTGCTTATGAATCGAAAATGGACAGAGATAAGGACGATTGGGCATGTGAGCAATGAAGATAAATAATAGCTTGTAAATAAAAACTCCAACATCCTAATATGATGTTGGAGTTTTTTATATCAACTTTTTTTGAGATTCACTCATCAAACCATCTCCATTTTTGGTTTTATCCCCCAAATGTAACCGTCAAGTAGAATTAAACAGTTTTCCACAAATTTGAGAATCCCTCATTATATAACCGATGGATTTCCACATAATTCATAAATCTGTTCACTCCTAATTCCTCACCTTCAATAGACTACTATTAGTATATTGAAATGGGGAACTGTTTAATCTTATTTGTGGAATTCTGTTGATTTCTATTTGTGGAAAACTGTTAACTCTAGTTTAGCGTTTACACCAAATTATTATTCCATTCTTCAAGTTTTACTATTCATATAATAATTTTATCTAGACCAATGTATGCCTTCTTCATATTTCACCTCAAATATCTTTAAAAATATTCCGCTTTCATCCCACTCAACTCCTACACCAAACGTCAATTCAATTCCGATCATACCAGACTCATAGATTTCTATGACCTCTGTAATCCGCGCATCCAGTGTCACGCCCCACTTTCGATTCCCACGATTGATGAAATCTGCTTCTACTTCTGCAGCAATCTAGGAATAGGTTCCGAACTCGTTTAATATACGCGTTACGATTTCATTATATAAACAGCAACCTAGGATTTCACTCGTTCCATTTAATTATATAGAGTGTGTATCCAACCGTGGGTTCATCTGCATGGACAACCACTGCCCCCATGTATTTGTTAATAGCCCCCCTACTAGCCCCCTATGCCAACTTTCATTAACGCCTGTACATTGGAGTTTAAAAGTTGTTGTTTTTACTTTTATTTTCTATTAGATAACTCTTTTTTCTCCCCATAAAATCGTGATTTATCTGCTATTAATTCCTTCAATAAATTCCATCATATAGGTTTGTATATAACCATTTCGAAACCCTGCATCAATTGGATTGGTCTTACTATTCCAACCGTGTTCATCATTGACGGTGTATGAATCTATAGCCATATCTAACAACTCATTTGCACTTGGTTCAACTCCGACGTGATCCAAACCGTCGCTCCAACCATTCCCTTCAAATTGTTCGTATTGCATACCTATCATATATCCCTCGTCTAATTTACTCTCTACACTGTGATTGTCTTTATAGCTTATTGCGTAATTAAATATATTAAACCCGGCTATAAAAGCGAGAAGTATCAAAATGTTGTAATGAGACTTCTTAATCTCAATCATTCCTAAAGCTCCTTTTAGTCAAATTGTTATTTTACAACCATTCTGTTATAAATTCCTTTCTATCCGATCCAGAAGAAACACTAATCCCCAAACTATTACAAGCGGTGGTAAAGTGGCTATAAAAAATGCCACATATACGTCAAACACTTTAATTGCATTAAAAACCTTCAGGAAAATTAATAACGACACGATAATAGAAGCTGTAGCTGCAAAACCTCTCAAAAATAACACAATTCCATCCCTTCAATTTTGGGTTTATGCGCTTCCAATAAGTTACGCATTATATTCGAACTGCGAGCTACCATGTTTGAAAAAAGTTTTGGAGACTATACTCGTAATAATCACTATATTTGTGGAAGTAGACTATCATGCGATAGTTGCCGAACATCTTTACGGAATCACCGTTATCATAAGGTTCCTCTTCGTAATATTCACCTTCCTCCCATTAGAATAATCGAAAATCTTTCAATGAATCTGCGACTTCTTCCTCTGTAATTCCAATATATCTTTTTGTAATTGATTGATCCGAATGGTTGAAGATGTTCATTAATGTTACTACATCATGAGTCCGCTTATAGTAGTGATAGCCGAATGTCTTTCTCATTGAATGGGATCCAATGTCCGTACGTCCTATAAGTTCGGCTGCTTGAACAAGTATTCTGTATGCCTGTGTAGTTGATATATGGCTATCGCCTTTTCTTGACGGGAATAGGTAACCTTCTCCATTCATGTTCTCTGTATAATCTGCAATGTCTGCCATGATAGCGTTAAGGTGTACGGTACGTTCTTTCTTTGTTTTACCTTCACGAATTTTGAAACTAGATTTCCCTTTTACGTCTGAAACTTTTAATTTTACAATATCACCTACCCGTAACCCGGTTGATATTCCGATTTTGAATAGAAGTACATTTCTATTTGCGTTCTGTTTGCCCATTTTTAACGCTTCAATCATTTCTTTGATTTCTTTTTCTGTCGTTAATGGCTGAACATCTATCATCATGCCTTCTTTTTTATTTGTGTTCGTCAATGCAACCACCCCTTTTCTAATGTATGCTTTTAGCGTTAATTAAATAACAGCATACATTGAATAAGAGGTCAACATCGGAATGGCTTTGTTAAGCTGTTTATCATGTATCCTTTTATCTATTATGTTACATTCGCTGGAATAATAAAAAAGACAATTACCCCGAAATAGATAATTGCCCTTTGATGTACGTGCTAAAAGAAAATGACAAAGGTGTCGACAACACTCCTTGTAGCATTATTCTATGCCCGAATGTAGATACAAATGTTATGACACTTGAACTAAAATATATTTTAAATCTCCGCAATAGCACTCCTTAAAACGATTAAACTAATAATTCGACATAATTTGCAAAAGCGCTTAACAATAGTCGGAATAGCATGTATACTTACTTAAAAGGAGTAGGTATTGTTGGATGATAAAGGGGTTTCTTTATACGATAGAATGCCAGTTCAAATGTTAGCGGGTTTTTATTACCATATTAACAAAAACATAGATAATGGAATATTATCTAATGCCATGTACCATGAAATAAATCTAATTAAACGGGTAGCTGCAAAAAAAGGGATCTCATTGACTCACCTATATGAACGAGGTTCGCTTATGAAATGATATACATAGGTCTCATTATGATCAATTCTTTACAGGGAACTATCAAATGCCAACACATAAGCAAAAGTTGGAGGGCACTGTGATAGGTACACGGTGTATCCCCTATCTATAAGTGGCTATCATATAATAGAGGTGTCATATCAGCCACTCAGTAGCCCCGTACATCACACGCAACAGCAGGCGAACGACAACAGTAGGGTAACCGGATTAAAAAAACAACCACGATTTGGCAGGATTGTCTTACGGTTACGGTAATTTATATTACTGTTTTCATTAAAAATAAGTGTTTCCGAAGTCATGACTATAATCAATTGTTTTATTTTTCTTGATTTCGATGGTAGTCCATTGACTCTCGATAACTAAGATTAAATAAGTGGAAAGCATATTCTAATATATAGCTCGTAAAGTTCTCGAATGATGACGAGCAAAGGAGGTATTTCCCCACTATTTGATCATTGTTGACTAATACGGTACTTGCTATACTTTAAGACAAAAAGGCGGCGTTATGGCGGTATTTTTACGTCTTTACGGGTTCCTATTTGATTTGTCTCGGAAGCTTAATAACTCGCAACATAACAAGAATCAGCGTTCCGTTATGTTCTTATTAATAGTTTGAATGTACTTCTTTCGGAAAACATGGACAACTGCGGGATCTGTTCCTAGTCCAATTATACTTTCTCCATGTCCAGTGAATATGAAACATACATATCTGAAAATAGGTTAAGTTTAAAAAGCATTCCATTGTACTTGCTATGAAATATATTAGAAAAGAACGTACCCGTGGTAGGAGTACGCTCTGATAATTCGTCAATCATCTATATTTATTTCTCTATTGCTACCTAGTCGCTGATACGACTTGAGGGGTTTTTTAATTCGGCCAGCAGATGGATTCTGAATCCGAATTCTTCCCTGTTGTAGCTTAGTAGTGCCGCCTGTTGTAATTCATCTAATTGGATGGATACTGCATCTACTTTCTTTTTGCTGTACGTCACTGTGAGTTCTTCGAAGTCGATCAACTCTGGTTTACCTTCATACAATAGCTTTATAAGCTAACTGATTAGCTTGTCCTTTGTTACGCCTCCAATCATAGTCGTAGTAGTTGGTGCTGTTCATCTAGCATGTCATGATATTGTTCAGTTTCCATTGTCGCTGACATTGATCCCGTATGTTCTCTATACGTTGGAAAACTTAACAAGTCAGCTTTATGGTTTGCGTAGGCTGTAAAATACTAACCTATAAGACTACTTTCAATACTTCATACCTGCTTATTATTAGCGGCGACGGTTAAATTAAACTTTTTGTAATATGTCATCATCTCTTTTGACAAATCTTTTTTCCCAATCTTCCCGGATTTTCCTTCCTGCTTCTGCATTAGCTCTCAATTGTTTCGCTTGCTCGGAGTCATATGCTATTTGTTGGACTCTAAAATAGATTGCTGGCAAACCATTGTTTAACTCAATAGCTTGTCCCTCGATGCTTTTCAACTGCTTGTATGATGCCCCTAGCCCCTCGCTAAACGTCTTAATGGTGTCACTCATTTGAATACCTAGATGACCATTGTCAAAGGTTACGAGGGCGGTTGATACTGCATGCTCATTCAAGTGTTGGCGATATGGGACCATAGACAAGTTTCCTAGTTCATAATGTTTTTTTGGATCTCGACGATTTAATGAAGGACGATAATCTTCGTTGTATCTATTGTCTTCATAAATCTTCTGCTGTGATTTCCAGTCACTCCAGAACGATGGCTCTTCATTAATCAATTGGATCAATGCTTTAGATTGCTTTTTTTCCAGTAAAAATTCTACATCCTCGTAACCTTTCCGTTTTCCAGCGCGTTCCTTTGCTCGATTTAGTGACGCATATAGTGTCAATGCCGCCCCTACATCTTTCAAATCCATACCGTTTTCTATTAAAACTTTCGTTACCGTTGCAATTTGCTCTTGTACTCCATTCCGATTCGTCTTTTCTATCATTCAAACGACCCCTTTTCTAGTTTTGATGTCCGTGGCAGAGTGACTTCTCAACTTTTTCAATCATGATGGATTGTTGAATTACCATCGGCAATGATTCAATTATTTATCTAACGCTACCCTGTTGCTACCAACAACTTGGAAGTTTCTTATCGCGTTTAGATCATGCAAGATAATTCTCCAGCCGTAATCCTCACGCTCAAATGTTAAAAGTCCCGCCTGTTCAAGTTCGATCAATTGGATGGATGCAGCATCTACTTTTTTACGGGTATACGCTCCGATTAGCAGGTCAAAGTCGATTAACTCGGGTTTACATTGTTCCAATAAACTACATAGGTTACTGATTAATTTGTCCATAGTACCGCCTCCAATCATTGTCGTTTGGTTGTACTGTTCGTCCGCCAGTGTCGTTGACATTTTCCTGTCTGTTTTTCATTTATCTATTAATGTACTTATTGGGGGTACATTTAATAGAGTATCCACATTTTTAATTACAATATATATTTAGATAGTAATTTAATATATTAAAATAAAATCTATATTATATATACCCCCAATAAGTACACTATTAGATTTACACTTAATACGGCAATTCTTCCAATTTAAAATCCAACCTATTTACAGGTTTCCTCTGCGTCTTCAACATCTCAGAGTATTCTTCCTTCTTCATAATTCTAATTTTATTATATGCTACAGGATCTTTACTGAAGGAATCATAATCATTTGTAATATAAGTGTTTGCTCTTCTATCTTTTGCACTCATATTAATTGCAAAAAACTCTTGGTTATGCTTAAAGCTAATTAAATTATGGCTTTTCAAACTACTTAGATACTTGATTAGTGTTCTTCTAATCATCCCAGCCCCCTCAGATAAATCGTCAATGGAAACATTATACCCATCCGGAAAAATATCATTTTTATGTTTTAGGTAGGCATATAAATAGAAACCGCTACATCCAATAGCACTGTTGCTCATGCAGTAAAGGAATACTTCGAAGGGGATATTATGTGTATTGTCAATTATATAAAACGTCCCCTCTTCTCCGAAACCTTCGTCATCTAAAATTGGTCTGTAGAATGCCTTGTTTGGGTATTTGATGAAAAAGCGTTTCGAGACTTTAGGGAAATAGCTTTCGAATTCTTTAAACTCGGATAGCATCGTAAACTCTAGCAACTCATAATCTAACCCCGAATAACTCCAACCTACAGGAATGTCCCTTGTGGATGTTAGGTAGTCTAATTCATCCAGCAAACCATTCTTCTTAATAAGATAGTCAAGAGTTTGTGTTTTTGGATTATACCCCAAAACCTCTTTTATTTTCGCATTATCAATTGCCCCCCCACCGACAAAGTGCTTGGTATATCTGTAGAGCCACGTTACAAAATACGTATATGCGTAAGCAAAGGCAATATGAGGTGTTTTCTTGATGTTGCTTTTTAGATCCGTGAATATTTCATTTGGCATGTACAACTTGGATTCGTGCCGTTCATCATAATGGATAAGATTATTGATTTCATCGTAGCTCATTTTAGTGACCCCATTCTCATTTTGATTTGATTTAATATTGGCGTTACGGTTTATTTAATTGACGGTATTCGTCCGCTTCCCGTAACTTCTCATTCTTTGCATAGAGGGTTAATCTATTCCCATCCTTTTCCTTTTAGGAAGTCGCCGATAGCAACTGTATAGCAAAAAAAGAAATCGTTTTATGTTGGTGACTCTGAATTGCTTTTCATGCAGATTCTCCTTCCTTCATAATCCTCGATAGTTTAAATTATTGTTAAACTGATTGAATCGGGATTCTTGTAGTCATTCTCATGAAGCTTAGTGAGTTGATAGCCATATAACTCCCCTTCTTCTTGCTGAATTTTTCAACTGATATCTCAAATAAAAATTCTGTGAAGATGCCAATTCCAACTTATGGTTTAACCACTACACTACTTATTATCTTGGCAAGAACCGAAAACGGCGGAATATTTTTGTTTTTGTTATGATTTACTATTGGTTTTTTATGTGATCCACCCTAAAAATATATGTTTCAATCGTTTTCCTATCTCAAAAATAGCTTGTCCGGACATTCGTTGAGTCGTTGATTAACGCGATGGAATCAAGCTGTGAGCATGGTTAAATCAGGATTATTGCAGCCTTCTAACTGAATTTTTCAACTGATATCTCACATAAAAATCCACGAAGAACAACCTTCCAATTAATGGTTCCCTTACACTACTTACTATCACGACAAAGCCCAAAAATATCAACAACTATTTGATTTTTTTGTCTGATCCATAAATATATATTTCAATCGTTTTCTTATCTCTAAATAGCTTGCCCTGCCATTCGTTGAGTCGTTGATTAAGTTCAATGGGGTTAGTGCGCTGAACTGTATTCATATTTAAGTAGAGTCGATAGAATCGAGCTGTGATAGGTCTGTGAGAGTGTATAGATATGGGAGACTAAAATGGCAAATGAAAAAGGATACCTAATTGGCATCCTAAGGTGGTAGGCTATTAGTTCTGAAGATTAACTTTTAGACTGTAGAACCTCTACAAATGATTGTTTGATCCAGTCTCTGATTTCTTCTTGTCTTTCTTCTGTGGATTGTGACAGTGCTGTCATACCACCTATCCTTAAATCATCTATTAATCCTAAGAAAACACTCAATGTATTATCCAGATACAATTCAACTTAATCCGTTTGTAACCACTTCAAGTATTTAATCTATATACTAAACACCCTATTAAACACCCCATCGACTTAACGAAAATCTAATAACATATGTATTTGCACTACCTATAATAAAGGACAAACTCATATATATTTTTAAAAATAAAATTACAAACGCTATGCTTTGTATTATATATAGGGCAAATAGATATGTTATTAGAATTCTACAGTTTAAAACATCTGCCTTGCACCCTAGGTTATTGCTACGTTAAACGCCTTTTTCTTTCAATAATTCAATATAATTTTTTTATTCATTATTTATATATTTTTTTGTTATATCTATCATCACGCTTTATTTAATTGACGTCCAATGCTTCTAACTTCTAAATACAAAAAAGCCTCTGCTTATCGGTTAAATCATCCGACTCTACAAAGACTTCTTTTGGTTGCATCTTTTTTGCATCCTTTTGTTTTTGGTTGCATCCTTCATAGACGGCTACTAACCCAAGCTTCACGACTTTTCCTACTCAACGTACCGAGTTTAACATCATGCTTATCAGCTAATGCAGTAAGTGTTATTTTTGTGGTTTCCCACTCCTCTGAATTTCATTCCAGTTTGGCACATCACATCACCGTCCACCTCCGTTATTTTTGGACATAGAAAAAGCACCACAATGGGCGCTTATATTAATTAATAATATATTTAACGGCTATCTTCTCCGCTCCATCTAGAATTAACCCTAATTTACTCCTGTTAAATTCATCAGCTTTGTTCATGTCTTCATATTCCTTTATAAGCTTCATGATTTCGTCTAAAGCTGTTTGATTGCCACCAAATTTTAGTAAGCTACTCTTTAATAACTCGTACAATAAATCCGCACTAGCAATTGAATCAATTTGACTTGGGTCAATTTCTTCCAAGATTTCGCGAGCATTCTCACCAATGAACGTTAAGTATATTTCAGACAGGTCAAAGTACTTTATCTTTTCTTCCTCTGTCAAATCACCCTCAGGCTTAAATTGATCTATGTTGAAACATTCAGCGATGATATAATTAAGATCTCGACTTCTAAATTTATTTGCTATACTTTTAGGAATCACTGGTATATCGAACTCTTGCTCAAGCCCATTCTTAATTGTTCTGACATTAAAATTTGCAATACCATTTTTAGGCGATACATGAACAAGATTATCTTCTTTTTTTATTGTCCAAAACGACAATGTATTAGTCTCAAATATCAATTCATCATTTTGGAAGATTATTTTACTAAGTTCATATCCATCATTTATTCCCTGTAACACCTTTAAATGTTCCTCAACCGATTTTGGAACCTCCATATAAATCACCCCTTAACATTTACCTCGACACAAAAAATCGGAATTAAAATAATCTTTCAAGAATAGAAAAATCACCCAGAGCGATGCTTTACATGTTTTTATAATCTTGATCAAGATACATTCTAACTTTCCACACAAAAGTCACAGCATCTTTATCAACATTTGCATCAACTGTTAGTGAAACAGGAAATACTTTCTCTTGAACAGCTGTTATATATTGTCGCTTGACTATAACGTTCTTTAGCACATAAATTTGTGGTTCTCCTTCGTCTGTGTACCTAAGGTGAGTAGCAATCCCGGGATTCACTTTTACTTCTTCATATCGCTCCCTATGCGGGATCATAAACTCTTCTTTAACATAATCTTGAAAAGCACAATCTTCACCAATCGCACCCGTTGTAATCGCTGACCTATACATTCCATAAACACGAGCTTGATCCACTTTACTAATGATATCCCAATATTCATCAACGCTATCACCAAATAAAGCTTGCAAAAAACTGAAAACTAAATCAGATTGTTCAATAGTTACCTCAGTATGTTTAATTTCCGATTCCATTTTTCCACCCCCTCACTGACAACATTCGCCAAATAAGGTAGAAACCCTCTAACTATGTATAAGAAACACCCAATAAAACGTTCCACGATTTTATCAGGTGTTTCCTTCGTATCAAGAACAAGCCGGTTACCCACACGTTGTGTTAACCCGTCAAACACTTGGATTAACGAGTTCACGACTCGTCCTATATGGGGGAACTGACATGTTTGGACGCTCGAACGCATCCTTAATTCTCCCCTTCATATATGCAGACTTCGTATATCAAGCGTATAACAACAATAAAAAGAATAAAGAGGACGAATCACTATTTCGTTCTGTCAGATATTTTTTTCTTTGCTCTATTTATATATATTTGCACTGCACTCTTACTTACTTCTAACTCTTCCGCTATCTCACTCATACTCATTCTCTGCGCTTCGTGCAAAATATAGCATTGCCTTTCTCTGAGTGAAAATGAAGCAAGTATATCCGCCAAAATAATCTTCTCTTCCCTCGTCATATATAACTGCTTTTTATTAATATCATTTACTTCACGTAATTCCCTTTTAATATCCGGAATCAAATCAATGTTTTCATATGAACGCCTCTGATAAACTGCCTTTTCATCTACCCCTCGAAATGTTCCTGGTTGCCGTCCAGTAGTCATCCATTCAAGCGAATAAGTCATACTATCAATCATGCTGTTGAACTGCTTTAAATCATTCATTTCAATCGGGTTGCTTCTGTCTACTTGATCCGCGCGTTCCTTCATTTCCTGCCTGCCCTCGATATACTCCGGAATCATTTTATCTACCCAACTCAACATGAAATCTCCTCCTGGTTGTGAAATTCTCGCTATTAAGGTACGAAAGTTGTAATCATTAAAAGGCAACAAAAAAGAGGACAACAAATGACACAGCGGAATGCTGTAATCAATCGTTGTCCTCTGGTTGGCCAGGGGGACTATGTAATGAATTGCTGCTCAATCGAATTCAATAGTTGCTCTAATTTATCAGACTGATTAGGAATCCATTCTGTTTTTAAAGAATTTTCTAAACTCAGTTTATGCCCATTCTTATCGTAAGTTCCATTTTCAAAGGATTTCATAAGATGCTCCAAGGAGGATAATATTTGTTTACCACTAATTAAGTACTTAAAGAACGCAAGGGGCTCCGAATCATCTATATCAGTAGCAACTTCGTCATGTACGTAACCCATTGATTCATAGATTTTATCCAAACTTAGGTCTACACTCTCTAACTCCTCGTTAAAGTAAGTCACTATCTTCGACTTATTACACAGATTCTTATATTTGTGGTTATTTAATATTGATTCAGGCTTTATTTTTAACAGTGAAGTTAATTTTTTTAATTGAGCAATATCCAAGTAATTGCTGACACTTCTTCTAAAATGTAATTCTCTAAAATAACAGAGATGGAAGTATAGATGGAATATTTCCATTGAATCTTCTAATTCTCTTTCCAATAAATCGTGCTCTATTTGAGTATCACAGCCGAGATATCGTATAAATAGGGTTTTTAAAATCTTATCTTCAAAAATATAATTCTCCAGTTCAAAAAAATCATAGTAATATATTTTTGTGTCGTTTCTATTTTCACTTAAAATGAAGTCGTAATCGCGATCAACTAAACAAATTAATTTATTAAAATCCTCTTTATATTTGTCGAATACTTCAAACACCTTGTTTTTCCCATCCCTATCACCTTCTTCATCCGAAGGTAAAATCACATCGAACGGTAATCCTTTTCCCTTTATATAATAATATATTCTTATTAAGGTAGCATCATCTTTCCCTTCCACTATCAATGTTGGATTATCATCCCAAACCCCAAACTGATTTTTCGCTGAAATAATTGAATCCATGGTCTGTAAAATCGCTGAACCTCTAGTTACTCTCATCAATATCACCTATTTGATACGTGCTATTTGAATACTTTGTTTTAGCTACATATGGCGAATGCGTAGCAATGATCAACGATGTATTTTCTTTTTTCAACAATTGTGTTATTAGTTTAGATTGCCAGGAAACATGTAAAGATAATTCTGGCTCGTCAATAATAATAAGTGGCGAAAAAACATCATCATTAAGGTTTAGTGCACTGTAAGTTAAGAAAGTTACCATTTGTTTCTGTCCAGTAGAAAGAGTTGAATATTTTTTCGACATTGAAACAGTATAATCTTTCAAATTTATTTCCACTGCTATTTTATTATTAAAAAACTCAGCAAATCCACCTTTTAAATAATTGTAAATTTCTAATTCTTCTTCATGACCCTGTAAATGTTTCATATAAAGTGTCACAAGTCGATTGACGTCCTTTTTATCTTTATCAAAAACTTGCACGAACTTACTCAATAATTTCATCTGCTCTGTAATCTCATTAATTCTCTGTATTTTTTCGCCTCTCGTTTTATTACCTTTATTATTATTCAGTTTCTTAACTTTAGTATCAATCTCATTTAAAGATTCAATATCTTTATGTGTTACTTTAGATTTTTCGTAGTACTCATACACCTTCTCTTTATCTATATTGTCTATTCCCAACTTATCAGCTAAATCTAAAAGGTGTTCGGCCTGTTGGCCGTCAGCATCTTGTTCTTCACTAATACTCTTAGTTGTATAAAGACTTTTTATTACTCCTTCAATGAAAGTTTTTAACAATTCATCTAAACCCTTTGAATTATAATTTCTTAATTCATTGGAATACTTATTAAATAATTTTTCTATATCTTCTTCTTTTACCCCTATAACTCTTCTATCTTTATTTTTTTTGCTTCCGTTTTTATTATTTAACAAAAAGTCCTCGATTTTAAAAGTTGGTTTTTCATTTTTCAAACTCTCTAAATCACTATCTATTCTTCGATAAGAAGGGAAATATAAAATTGATTTTCTAATATCATTTATAAATGATATTTCTTTATTTTCTTCAATCAAAACATCAATATTTTCCACAAAAGATTCTTCGAAATACAAATCAGACTCCTTAATTAGAGGTTCGCTTTCTTTTTCAAAATATATGTTAGATAACGGCCTACTAAACTTTTTGTATTCATAGTAATAACCAATTGATTGGATGTTTGTGTATATCTCAACAACATTATTTTCGAAATAGTAGGTGGCTATTATTTTTTTTTGTTTCTTCGTAATAACTAAACTATCCAAATTCAACTTATTTTTGCTAAAAGTCACTTCGATCTTATCAAATTTCACTTTAAAAAAGTTTTCAAAATCCCCGTTCAAAGCAAAATACGTTAAGTTTAGGAGTGTTGTTTTTCCAGCACCGTTATCCCCAGTCACAATAAATAAATTATTATTCAATATTACTTCATTCGAATCTTCTTTATTGAATAATCTTTCTATTTTAATGTGTTTTATCATATAGCCATCTCTCCTTTTAATTTTATTAAAGTTTTATTTTATGATCTTAATCAGAATTCCTCACCTTCTTCCCTCCGCATCCGCTTAATCTTACCCGCATGCGTAACAATCCTATATTCACCATGCTCCGGAAGCTCTCACTTTCGCAATACCCTCCGAAATAACCACCACACAGTTCGTTGGTAGCTCCATTATACCAATTCCTAACAATAATGCATCCGTATTAAAAGTATTATCTTTATCCACAAGGCCCCTCATCTTGCAGAGAATAAAAAAGAACCCAATCTAATAAAAGAATGGATTCCTTAAATTTAAGCGTTGTAGATGCATATTACTTTTTATTAGTCCCACTATTACTGCAGCTTTATAATTTATTATTGTTATAGGTATTCCCTTAAATCAGATGCGACCTCTTCCACATCTAAATCTAAATACTGTGTTGTCACGGCTAAATCGCTATGTCCTAGAGCTTTGCTGATAAGGGCTATACTTGCTCCATTATCATGTAAATTCTTTGCGTAGGCTCTTCTAATAGCGTGAGCATTGATGTTTTCTAATTCAAACCGTTTCGCATATTTAGTTAGCTGCTTTGAGATTGCATTGTTTGTTG
The DNA here is from genome assembly GCF_056786515.1 of Sporosarcina sp. Y838. NCBI lineage: Bacteria > Bacillati > Bacillota > Bacilli > Caryophanales > Caryophanaceae > Sporosarcina > Sporosarcina sp. Y838. The sequence continues at coordinate 23,109 of NZ_JBXCJD010000005.1, forward strand.
ATTTCGTATTTAACGATGTCCCCTTTGTTGAAATGAATATATTGGTATTGCTTTCCCCGTAATATTCTCTTACTTTTATATTCTGTTTGATTAGCACCCGATAAAGTTGTATAAGTTGGTCATTGAGCGGCAATTTAAGTAGTTGGTGATTTTTCAATATCGCTCCATTTAGAACAAGCACTTTATTGTCAAAGTCAATGTGCTTTTCTTCAAGCTGCCCCAAAGTATTAATGCGAATACCCGTTTTGTACATAGTTAAAATAGCCGTAACATCCCTGAGACCAATAAAGGTACTTTTATCAATCAATGAAATAAGGATAGCAATATCATTTGGTTTAGCACCCTTCTTCACCTTTTTATCTACTTTCACGTTGATAGTGTGCCAAAAGTTCACTTTCAACCAACCATTGTTAATGCACTTACCTAAGAACGACTTCACAACCTTTAAACGTGTTAACTTTGTTTGATTTACTACCTGCATGGAATCTAACCACGAGTAGATAGTATCTACTGTAACTTCTTCTAAATAGGTAATCCCTGTACTCTTTGCAAAGTTATGCAGGATTGTATCGTAATCCTTCATAGTACGAGGGCGATAGCCGCTCACCTGCATTTGGTTGATAATAGTTCCTAAAGCTTCCGAGAAGAGCTTGTAGTGAGCGGTAGTTGCCTTCAGCCCTTTAATAGAAGTGGTAAGCTCTTTGGTTGTCAGTGTGAAATCCACATCAAATAATCCTGTCTTTTTCGTCATAATAAAAAATCCTCCATTCAATTGAATTGGAAGATAGTTTCGTGTCCTATTATACGTAATTGTTAGGGTACAAAAAAGGGATTCTGCACCAGTGACCGAAGCCCTGACCGAATCCCTAGTTTCTCACAAATCCAATTGTATCAACGGTTTGTGACTGTTTTAATTATGTCCCAGGAGGGATTCGAACCCCCGACCGACGGCTTAGAAGGCCGTTGCTCTATCCAGCTGAGCTACTGAGACGTGCGTTTAAGTGTTTGCTTGTTTCTTAAGGACAAGCTTTAGTATAGATAAGTTTCAAACAAAAGTCAACATTAATTTTAAATATTTTTAAATACTTTTAAACTCTATGAAATCGACTGTTTCATGCACCATATTTTTAAAGGATATTTGCATTGTTTCATTCCACTCTACGACCGCATACGTCGCGACTTTTCCACCGCGAGGCTGCACAGTGCTACCCGGATTCAAGAACAAAATGCCGTCTTTTTGCTCGGCACCATAAAGGTGTGAATGACCAAACAGAACTATATCCGCTCCACACTCTTTTGCATAATAATAAAGCTTCATCAGTGAGTGGTTTACGTTGTGCTCATGACCATGGACAAGCAATACGGTTTTACCTCGCACCTCGACAATTACAGACATAGGAAACTTAGCATCATGATCACAATTTCCACGGACCTTATGCATTGTATGTAAAACCGGATCATTAAATGATAGTTCACTGTCTCCGGAATGAAATAGTGCATCCGCGGGTAGTGCAGAAACGGCTTTCACCGTTTCCTTATCTCCATGCGAATCACTCATGACTATAATTTTCATAATGAATCCCCTAAAATAGACATATATTGAGGTAATTTGGATTTTAACTGAGCCAGCGCTGCTCCACGATGTGAAATTTCACTCTTTTCTTCAGCTGACAACTCTGCCATCGTCCGGTTTAATGCCGGCAGAAAAAAGATTGGATCGTAACCGAAACCATTAGACCCTTGCCGCTCAGTGTTGATAAATCCTTCGCAGCTACCCGAAAATGTTTCTGTTTTCAAACCCGGTCCAGCCACCGCGAGCACACAGCGGAATCTAGCACTACGATCGCCCTCAGAAGCCGTTTTTAGCTCATTAAGTACTTTATCTATATTAGCGTCATCATTTTTCTCCAGCCCCGCAAATCGAGCGGAGTACACACCTGGCGCTCCGTCTAGAAAATCAATTTCAAGTCCGCTATCGTCAGCTATGACAACTTTACCGAGCAAGCGTGCCACTGTTTCCGCTTTTAAAATCGCATTTTCTTCGAACGTAATACCTGTCTCTTCAACATCAATGCTGCCTTCAATATCATTTAGGGTAAGAACTTGTACCTTTAACGGCTTGAAAAGCGCTTCAAAGTCATTTGCTTTGCCTTTATTATTTGTAGCGATTAAGACTTCCTTCATAACACATTTCGATCTTTCGTCTTGATTAGCTGAGCAACTAAACCGAGTGCTTCTTTTTGTATTTCTATTAATTGGTTGATGCCCGTTTCGGCAAGTTCCACAAGACCATTCATTTCTTCGCGTGTGAATGTTGACTCTTCCCCTGTCCCCTGAAGCTCAACAAACGCACCCGCCCCGGTCATAACAACGTTCATATCAACAGCGGCTGACGAATCTTCAATATAGTCTAGATCTAGAATAAGTTCACCTTCAAGCGTTTTACCAACACTTGTTGCTGCAAGGTAATCAGTAATCGGAAATTTAGCTAAGCCTTTTTCAATATGCAATTTAGATATCGCCAGTGCTGTAGCGACAAATGCACCTGTAATCGAGGCTGTACGTGTACCACCATCCGCCTGGATAACGTCACAGTCTATCCATATCGTTCGTTCCCCTAGCGCCTCGAGATCAATGATAGCACGCAGAGCGCGTCCGATTAAACGTTGAATTTCCATCGTACGTCCACCGATTTTACCTTTTGATGCTTCGCGTTGCGTTCTTTGTCCTGTGGCACGTGGCAACATTGAGTATTCAGCGGTTACCCAGCCTTTTCCGCTATTTCGTAAAAAGTGTGGAACCCGTTCTTCAATTGAAGCTGTACAAATTACCTTCGTATTTCCGACTGTAATTAGAACAGAGCCTTCTGGGTGTATTAAATAATCCGTCTCTATTATTACTGGCCTAATCATATCGGCCGCTCTTCCATCATGCCTCATATAGTGTAGCCTCCATCTTTCAAGTTTGCGTTTTCATCTTAGTATAACCCATTTGCTATAGGCAAAAACCCGGAAATCCCAAATAGGACATTCCGGGTTCGTCACAAATCGATATGTCTAACGTCTGGGTTTTCAATCGATAACCAATCCGTGACAATAGCACGGAAACTATCTGATTCACCGGTTGTATAAAAAACTGGCACTATATCGCATTCAGATGTATATTCAATATCATTTGCTAGTAGAATTCGTTCAACATCACAAACTGTTTCCACCGCGGACGATATAATTTGCACATTATCCGGTAACGATTTTTTTATATGGTGCTCTAACAATGGATAATGTGTACAGCCCAATATCGCTGCATCAAAGTCAATATCTGCAAGTCCATGCAGTGCTTGTTCGACAATCGCACCTGCATTTTCCGAGTTGTATTGACCACTTTCGACAATTGGTACAAACTCAGGGCAAGCAAGTGAATAAACCATTGCATTCGATGCTAGTCCATGAATTGCATTTTCATAGGCTCCACTTTTAATCGTGCCCGTAGTTCCTAGTACGGCGATTTTTTGGGTTTCTGAAGCATTAACCGCAGCTCGCGCACCAGGAGCAATCACACCAATGACCGGGAAAGGAAAATTTGCCCGTATTTCATCGAGAGCAACTGCTGTGGCTGTATTACAGGCTATTACAAGCATTTTAATGCCCATTTTCGACAGCGCCGTTGCCATCTCCATTGTAAAGACCTGGACTTCTTGAGTTGGACGTGGCCCATATGGACAACGTGCATCATCTCCTATGTAGACGATTGGTTCATTCGGTAGCCGTTTAAGAATTTCTTTTACTACGGTCAATCCGCCGACGCCGGAATCGATTACTCCGATTGGTGCTTCCACTGTAATCCCTCAATCCTTTTTCATCTCTTGGTGTAGTTTAGTCAGCAGATCAGAGAAAACTTTTACTTCCTTTTCATCGAAATCTGTCAGCACTGAATTCAAATAATGACGTCGCTTATCAATCACTTCTTCAATTACCCTCTCACCTTCGCTTAGCAAGTGAATTCGTACAACTCGGCGATCGGTTGTATCACGAACTCTTTTTACAAGGGAGTTCTTTTCCATTCGATCAACCAAATCTGTCGTAGTGCTAAAAGCAAGGAACATTTTGTTCGAAAGATCTCCGATTGTCATATCTCCATGTTCAAAAAGCCACTGCAATGCAACAAATTGCGGCGGGGTAATTGTGTAGTTGCTAAGGATTCTACGTCCTTGCTGTTTAATAATCGCAGCAACATACCGCAATTCTTTCTCCATATGCGCTACTTCTTCTGTATATTCATTGTTTGGTGAGGTGTTTTCCATCAAATAGACCAGCCCCCTGAGAACGATTCCTGTCTACTCATTGTCTCCCTTTTTCGCGCGTAAGGCAATACCTTTTAAAGTGATGGTAAAAAACACTAAAAGAATAGCCGTTTGAATTCTGCATGATGCAGGTCAAACAGCTATTCTTAAGGTCCGTCATTACATAATTGCGCAAAATTTAAATACGCATTTCGACAAATAGGTTCTTATTGTCTTTGGTTATGAATACCCTTTTAACGCAACTGTAATTCACCCAAACGCAATAATTCGATTACCGCCTGCGCTCTACCGGAAACACCGAGCTTTTGAATCGTGTTCGAAATATGGTTCCGAACAGTCTTTTCGCTGATTCCGAGCCGCCCTGCGATATCTTTTGTCGTTTGATCATCAACGAGCAGATTGAATATTTCCCGTTCTCTAGCGGTAAGCAAAGAACGGTTTTTAGAGTTTTCTATCAAGACGCGCCCTCCTATCCACTTTCACTTTAAAATATGTGAAGAAGGAGCGGGCTGTGCCGGCTACTTGATTAATTAATAGTCAAATAGCAATTTTTCTTTAGCAGTCCATGGAACACCTTTGCCTGTTTTTCTGCTAATTTGGACCATCGAACCTCGTCCTGTGAAAACGATATCCCCTTTACTATTTTTCGCCATGTAATGGATATCTATAGAACTGTTACCAATGGATGCAGCTTTCACGAAAATTGTAAGCTGTTCATCAAAAAATACTTGTTTCACAAAATCACATTGCAGGTCTGCAACAACTGGAAACGTCTCGCCCACTGGATCAAGCCAATTATTCATCAACTTAATTTCCTTTAGATATTCAATTCTTGCGTGTTCAAAATAAACAAATGGGATTGTATTATTTAAATGACCATACATATCCGTCTCTGAAAATCTGACAGAAACCGGAACGGAGAATTTGAAATCAGAAGTCCATTCCGTTAATTCCGCTATGTAAGCAGCTTTCATCTGTAAAAACCCCTTCTCGTTTAAAATGAATGAATACTCATTCTTCTATTCTATCAAATTCCCCCACATAAATGAAGCTTTGGGATAAAAAGAAAAAACCCCGCTAGGCACTTGCCTAGCGGAGCATTAGACTGAAATCAGTCTACCATATGGTCACTTCCAAAGAAGTTTTTAAACATTTGAACATTCGTTGCGCGGTTCATTGCAGCAATCGAAGTCGTAAGAGGAATTCCTTTTGGACATGCAACTACACAGTTTTGTGAGTTACCGCATTCTCCAATACCACCATCAGTCATAAGTGTAGCTAGACGCTCGTCTTTGTTCATTGCACCTGTGGGATGCGAATTGAACAGACGGACTTGTGAAAGAAGTGCAGGTCCCATAAAGTTTGTATTGTCATTGACGTTCGGGCATGCTTCAAGGCATACACCACATGTCATACATTTAGAAAGCTCATATGCCCATTGACGCTTACGCTCAGGCATACGTGGTCCTTCACCTAAGTCATAAGTTCCATCAATCGGAATCCAAGCTTTTATTTTTTTCAAAGAATCAAACATGAATTCTCTATCAACAATCAAGTCGCGAACAACAGGGAATGTTTTCATAGGTTCAAGTTTAATGGGTTGTGTAAATTGGTCCACAAGTGCTGTACAAGATTGACGTGGACGTCCGTTAATAACCATCGAACATGCGCCACAAACCTCTTCTAGACAACTCATTTCCCAGTTAACTGGTGTAGTGTTCTTACCTTCTGCATTGACCGGATTACGACGAATTTCCATTAACGCTGAAATAACGTTCATATTCGGTCTATATTCTACTTCAAAACTTTCCATATATGGTTGCGAATCAGCTGTATCCTGGCGTTGAATTTCAAAACGGACTGTTTTCTTAGCTGTTTGCTGTTCGCGTTCCGGTACGGCTGTATTGTTCTCGCTCAATTATGTCAATCTCCTTTCTTCGCGGAGTAATCGCGTGTACGTGGCGGAATCAAGGAAACATCGACTTCTTCGTAATGGAAGATTGGTGCAGAATGTCCATCGAATTTCGCCATCGTCGTTTTCAGGAAGTTCTCATCATCACGATTTGGGAATTCTGGTTTGTAATGGGCTCCACGGCTTTCATTACGATTCAGCGCTCCAAGTGTGATGACTCGAGCTAAGTATAGCATGTTTTTCAGCTGACGCGTAAATGTTGCGCCTTGGTTAGACCACTTTTGCGTATCGATAATGTTTATGTTTTCATAACGTTCCAGAAGCTCTACGATCTTATCATCCGTAGCTTGAAGCTTGTCATTGTGGCGTACCACTGTAACGTTATCTGTCATCCATTCTCCAAGCTCTTTATGAAGGATATACGCATTTTCAGTACCGTTCATTTTAAGTGTGTCATCCCACTTCTGTTGCTCTTCTTTTTCTGCCTCGTCGAAGATTGTTGAAGGGAGATCCACTACAGATCGTTTTAAGTGCTTCATATAATTGATAGCATTCGGTCCTGCGACCATTCCACCGTATATTGCTGAAAGGAGTGAGTTTGCGCCAAGACGGTTTGCACCATGCTGCGAATAATCAACTTCTCCTGCTGCAAATAGGCCTGGAATACTTGTTTGCTGATCATAATCGACCCATAACCCGCCCATCGAATAGTGGACTGCTGGGAAGATTTTCATCGGAAGTTTACGCGGATCGTCGCCTGTAAATTTCTCGTATATTTCAATAATTCCGCCGAGCTTGATATCGAGTTCTTTCGGATCCTTATGGGAAAGGTCCAAGTACACCATGTTTTCGCCGTTAATACCAAGTTTTTGATTAACACAAACGTCGAAAATTTCACGGGTTGCAATATCTCGAGGTACAAGGTTACCGTAATCTGGATATTTTTCTTCGAGGAAGTACCAAGGTTTTCCGTCTTTATAAGTCCAGATACGACCGCCTTCACCACGTGCAGATTCACTCATAAGTCGGAGTTTGTCGTCTCCTGGAATCGCTGTCGGGTGAATTTGAATGAACTCACCGTTTGCATATTGTGCTCCTTGTTGATAAACGATGGAAGCAGCAGAACCTGTATTAATGACAGAGTTTGTCGTTTTCCCGAAAATGATACCGGGTCCACCTGTTGCCATAATTACTGCATCGCCTTTAAACGCTTTAATTTCCATTGTTTTCATGTTTTGTGCTTTGATACCGCGACAAACGCCTTCTTCGTCAAGTACAACACCTAAGAATTCCCAGTGTTCATACTTTTGAACAAGCCCATCGACTTCAAAACGTCTAACTTGCTCGTCAAGTGCATATAGAAGCTGTTGTCCTGTTGTCGCTCCTGCAAATGCCGTACGGTGGTGCATTGTACCTCCGAAACGTCGGAAATCCAAAAGTCCTTCAGGTGTCCGGTTGAACATTACGCCCATACGGTCTAACAAACTAATGATTCCTGGTGCTGCGGCCGTCATGGCTTGTACAGGGGGTTGATTCGCAAGGAAGTCTCCTCCATATACAGAGTCATCGAAGTGGATATCAACCGAGTCGCCTTCCCCTTTTGTATTCACTGCGCCGTTGATGCCACCTTGCGCACATACTGAGTGGGAACGTTTAACCGGAACAATTGAGAACAGGTCGACCGGCGTGCCATCTTCAGCTGCTTTGATAGTTGCCATCAAGCCTGCAAGACCTCCGCCGACAACAATCAATCTGCTTTTCGCCATTATTGTTTCACTCCTCAAATTATAGGGATCTCGTATTTCAATAAATTAATTTATTAATCAATTATGCCAAGACTTAACTTGAATCAGCGGGATTTCTGTTGATTCAAATTAAACAAAAGCAAATAGTGCTTGTACACCAATTACCGAAAGAACTAGGAATACGACAATTGAAATATATGTAACAATTTTCTGTGAACGCGGTGATTGTGTTAATCCCCAGCTTACTAGGAATGACCAAATACCGTTTGATAAGTGGAATGTTGCCGCAATAACTCCCGCAATGTAAAATGCAAGCATGAACGGATTCGACAAAATATCTTCCATCATATTAAAGTCCACATCAGCACCTAATGCTTTTTGAACTCTAGTCTGGTAAATATGCCATGCGATGAACACAACTAGGAATACGCCAGTTATGCGTTGTAGCATAAACATCCAGTTACGGAAAGTGCCGTATCGTTGTACGTTGTTTTTTGATGTGAAAGCTATGTACACACCATAGAATCCGTGGAACATGAGTGGAATGTAGATGATAAACCATTCGAGGTATAGAACGAATGGTAAGCTCCCCATGAAATTGGAAGCGGTGTTGAATGCTTCTGGACCTCGTGTTGCAAAATGGTTAATGACCAAATGCTGGACTAGAAAAAGCCCCACCGGAATGATTCCGAGCAACGAATGAAGACGACGTAAATAGAAATCTGATTCTCTTGACAAGTCTTTTACCCTCCCTTATTAACTGAGTCCGCCAATCGTCGTCTGCCATCGTTTCGACACGAAGCAAATGTTGACGGCGTACCTCTTCATGGTACAATATTATGACATAACCATTGTACTCCTCAGTTTTGAAGAGGTCAAGACGATTCAGGCTTTTTGCCACGCCTTAATCTAGTACTCTTTTATGCCATTAGACTTACTGATTCTATCATTTAACCGAAAGGGTTGCATGTTCGATTGGAAAACATTACATACGATACGCCGACCCGATTCGGCTATGAACTTTTACGGGACCACGTGTTGCCTAGTATTCTCGGCAACCACGAAGATGACATTCTGTACTGGGCTGGAAAAGATGTGGCCAGAAAATTCCCCATTTTCAGTATTGATGAACTACCCATTTTCTTTACGGAAGCCGGTTGGGGTCCACTTCAGCTTGATAAGACTGAAAAGGATGAAGCGTTTTATTCGATGAAAAACGATTTTGGGACAAATAACCAAAATAGATCTTGTCAACTTGAAGCGGGCTTCATTGCAGAACAATATCAAAAGTTAAATGGACTTCTGACTGAATGCTACGGTGAAATGAAAGACGGTTTGGTGCACTTTCAAGTCAAATGGGATTTAAAAACCAAAATTGAAGTATGAATCGAAGATGCCCCGGAATTGGGTGCATCTTCTTTTAATTCTACTTTACTTTCTATCTAAACCGAATTGCTCATGAAGTGTTGCAACTGCTTTCTCCATATCCGATTCAGGAATGACTACGGAGACTTTGATTTCAGAAGTGCTCACCATTTTCACGGGAACGGTTGCGTTCCTCAGCGTGTCGAACATTTGCGCAGCAACTCCCGGATTCGATACCATTCCACTGCCCACGATTGAAACTTTCGCCAGTCCTACTTCAAAATCTGCCCGACTGTAACCGAGCGATTCTTTTTCGGTCTCCAAAACATTTATCGCTTCTGCGAAATCCTCTTTTTTGATGGAAAATGACACAGACGGCTGTACGCCTTCCATAATTGTCTGAACAATGATGTCGACGTTTACATGTTGTTTCGCGAGTGCAGTGAAAATATTAGCAAGTGAGCCATTATAAGGTACTTCATACATCACTGTAATCCGTACAATTTCTCTCTCAAAAGCGATGCCACGTACAATTAAATTGTTTTCCAAATCGATTTCCTCCTTGATAACTGTTCCTACTCCGTCCATATGAGCCGGTCTTACCCGAAGCGGCATTTGATGATTTTTTGCAAACTCAACTGCTCTTGGATGAAGCACACCCGCACCAAGGTTAGCGATTTCCAACATTTCATCGTAAGATATTTCCTCAAGTTTCGTCGCTTGTTCGATCAATCTTGGGTCCGTCGTAAATACCCCTTCGACGTCCGTGTAAATATCACAACTAGCTGCATCGAGTGCAATCGCAATTGCGACGGCACTCGTATCGGAACCACCGCGACCAAGTGTTGTCAACTCACCGTTATTATCAATTCCTTGGAAACCAGTGATTACTGCAACCGCGCCTGATTCTAGTGCGGTTTGAATTTTGTCAGCATTAACTTGTTCAATCCTTGCATTACCATGAACAGCCTCTGTCGTTACCCCTGCTTGCCAACCTGTGTATGACCGTGCTTCTAACCCTTGTGCAGTAATCGCCATTGCAAGTAAAGACGCTGTTACTTGTTCTCCTGTTACAAGAAGCATATCCAATTCGCGCCGTCCTGCTTTGGGATTAATCTCCATTGCCAACCTTAATAGTTCATCTGTTGTTTTACCCATCGCAGAGACAATGACAGCCACTTGGTTTCCACGATTAACCTCATTTTTAACAAGTGTTGCAGCCCGTGCAATTCTCTCTGGATTTGCAACTGATGTCCCTCCGAATTTCATTACAATACGTCCCATGATTTTTCCTCCATTTTCCCCTGAATGCAAAAACGGCCCTCAAAAGTATGAGAGCCGGTCTGATTGGAGCTATCCCCGAAGAGACGCCCCATCCAGATAGCCCTCCAGGTATTTCCATACCTGACAAATCTCCACTTATTCAATGGAAATCCAGCATGACAATCGTGACAGACGATTCATCCGCTTCGGCGAATACCCCTTTCAATCCCTTTCATTAGGCTGCCGCCTTCCGTGGATCTACTATTGGTTACCGCACCTCTATCTTCACTACATATAAATGTATTAGTGAAAAAATTCATTGGTTTCACCTTACCATATTACTTTTTTTCCCGCAATGCCATCTCGCGAAAATGCGCTTCAACTGATTTTGCTACACCTACAGGTAGTCCTGCTTCTTGCAATTGTTCAATCGTAGCTTCGCGAATCTTTTCTACGGATTCAAAATGCCTTAACAGCATCGTTTTCCGTTTTTGCCCAACTCCCGGCAATCCATCCAGTGCTGACGTCAATGAATTCGTTTCGCGGCGTTGTCTGTGGAACGTGATTGCAAATCGATGCACTTCATCCTGGATTCTTTGCAATAAGTAAAATCCTTCACTCGACCTCTTAAGTGGTATCATTTCAACCGGGTTACCATAAAGGAGTTGTGCTGTTTGGTGCTTCTCATCTTTTGCAAGTCCCGCAATGGGAATGGATAAATTCAACTCATCCTCAATGATTTCCCTAACAGACTCCATATGACCTTTACCCCCATCAACAACAATAAGGTCTGGTAATGGCAAATCATCTTTCAACACACGAATATAACGTCTCCGTACAACTTCACGCATTGCACCATAATCGTCGTGCGCTGCCGCGGTCATCGTTTTATATTTTCTGTAATCTTTTCGATTCGGTTTCCCGTCAACAAATGAAACCATTGCAGAAACTGCATCAGCGCCATACATATGTGAATTATCAAATGCTTCAATACGTAAAGGAACTGTGATGTTCATCGCTTTGCCAAGTTCCTCACATGCACCGATTGTCCGCATTTCCTGACGTTCAATGAGATGGAACTTTTCTGACAATGATATCTCTGCGTTTTTGACTGCCAATTGGACGAGATCCTTCTTTTTTCCGCGCTGTGGAATGAATACATTGACATCGAGAAGCCTACTGATGATTACATTATCGATTCCTTGTGGCAAAAGTATTTCCTGGGGAATCAAGTGTTGCGATTTTCCATAAAATTGGCCAATGAAAGTCAGCAATTCCTCTTCAGGTTCTTGATAAAGTGGAAAAAGTGACACATCCCGTTCTATCAACTTTCCTTGACGGACAAAAAAGACTTGAACACACATCCAGCCGTGATTGACTGCAAATCCGAAAATATCACGATCCGTGAAATCATTCATGGTCATCGCTTGTTTCTCCATGACCGCTTCAATATTAGCAATCTGATCACGATATTCTTTTGCGCGTTCAAATTCCAGATTTTCCGCTGCAGCAGACATTTTCTCTGTTAATTCTTTTTTTACTTTTTTATAACCACCGTTTAAAAATCGGCTGATGTCGTCCACCATTTCTTTGTACGTATCAGTACTCACTTCATTGATGCACGGTGCAAGGCATTGGCCAAGGTGGTAATATAAACAAGCTCGGTCCGGCAACGTTAAACATTTTCGATAAGGATAAAGTCGGTCAAGTAATTTTTTTGTTTCCCCAGCGGCAAATGCATTTGGGTATGGACCAAAATACTTTCCTTTGTCTTTTTTGACTTGTCTTGTAATAATTAGTTTCGGATGTCGCTCAGCAGTCAATTTTAAATACGGATACGTTTTATCATCCTTTAGCATGATATTATATTTCGGATCATACTGTTTGATCAGATTCAATTCAAGAACAAGAGCCTCCAGATTTGAAGATGTGACAATGTATTCAAAATCTGTAATTTCCCCAACCAGTCGCTGTGTTTTCCCGTCATGGCTTCCCGTAAAGTAACTGCGCACACGATTTTTCAAAACTTTTGCCTTGCCGACATAGATAATTGTCCCTTGCCTGTCTTTCATTAAATAACAACCCGGCAACTCCGGTAATATAGCCAACTTCTCTGAAATTAGTTCATTCATCTATTTCACCTACCAAAAAAACCGGGAGCCTTTGAAGGGACCCGGTTATACTTTCAAATATGCCTCAATGTATTTACGCTAAGATATTGATTGGAGTTTCCTCGATTGACTCCATTCAATACCCTCGACATCCGCCAGAGGCTTCAGCTCGAAGAGGAGGAATTATATTCCATTCCTCTCTATCGGTAACTTAGGCGTTGTTGCTGAATTATGTTAATAATTAAGCGTGCTTTGTAATCAATTCTGCAAGTGCTTCTTTCGGTTTGAAACCGACAACTTTATCGACGATTTCTCCGTCTTTGAAAAGAACCAAAGTAGGGATTGACATAATGCCATATTTACCAGCTGTTTCCTGATTGTCGTCTACGTCAACTTTAACAATACTTGCTTTCCCTGTGATTTCGCCGTCTAGTTCTTCAAGTACTGGAGCGATCATTTTACAAGGTCCACACCAAGGTGCCCAAAAGTCTACAAGGACTAATCCTTCTTTAATGTTCTCTTCAAAGTTCTGATCAGTTGCGTGAATAATAGCCATAATATATTTCCTCCTCTTATTAGATAACCTATGATCGTATTATAGCATGCTGCTATATCCCGACCTAAATATATGCTCTGCAAAAAAAGTAAGCGCCCTGCTAATGAGGGCGCTTACTTTTGAATCAGTTCGTTTTAAGCTTTTTGATTTCTTCAATCATCATTGGAATAACCTCAAATAGGTCTCCAACAATACCGTAGTCAGCTACTTTAAAAATATTCGCTTCTGAATCTTTATTGATAGCCACGATTATTTTCGAGTTGGACATGCCCGCCATATGCTGGATTGCACCCGATATTCCTGCAGCGATGTACAGATCCGGTGTAACAACTTTGCCCGTTTGTCCGATTTGTAATGAATAGTCACAGTAGTCAGCGTCACATGCCCCGCGTGAAGCACCGATTGCTCCGCCTAATAGTGATGCAAGTTCTTGCAGTGGTTCAAAGCCTTCTGCACTTTTCACGCCGCGCCCCCCTGCAACAACAACTTTCGCTTCCGAAAGGTCGACGCCATCTGTCGATTTACGGATAACTTCAGAAATGATTGTCCGTAGATTAGCAACCTCAACAGGTACCGCTGTTACTTCGCCAGAACGGTTTGCATCATGCTCTAACGGTGCAATGTTATTTGGGCGAACTGTTATAAACAATAATCCATCTTTATTTTTCACTTTTTCGAATGCTTTACCGGAGAAGATAGGACGGATAAATACTGCCGCATCGCCTTCTCCTTCAATAGCAGTTACATCAGAAATCAAACCCGATGCTAGTTTACTAGCAATTTTAGGCGAAAGATCTTTTCCAAGAGCCGTATGACCAAAAACAACAGCATCCGGTTTCTCCTGATCATAAACAGCCATGAATGCTTGGCTGAAGCCATCGGAAGTATAAAGCTTCAAATGTGGATGCTCAACAGTGATCACACGGTCCGCTCCGTAATGGATCATTTCTTCCGCTAACGATTGTACTGCATCGCCGAGCAAGAGCCCGACAACTTCTCCGCCTCCGGATACCTTTTTAGCAGCTGCAATCGCCTCAAACGAAACGTTACGCAATGCCCCTTCTCGTGCTTCCCCAAGTACTACTACTTTTTTAGACATCTATAGTCCCTCCTATTACAATTAAAAGTCAGATTAGATTACTTTAGCTTCAGTTTTAAGTAGATTAACAAGTTCTTTCACTTGATCACTCGTATCCCCTTCAAGAATACGTCCAGCAGCTTTTTGCGGTGGAAGATAGATTTCTATTGTTTGTGTTTTAGCTTCCACATCTTCTTCCTCAAGATCTAGATCATCAAGCTCTAGCTCTTCTAACGGTTTTTTCTTGGCTTTCATGATTCCTGGAAGTGAAGGATAGCGAGGTTCATTTAGACCTTGCTGTGCAGTCACTAAGAGTGGAAGTGACGTTTCAATCGTTTCAGAATCTCCCTCAACATCACGAATGATTTTGACTGAAGTTCCGCTAATTTCAAGGTTCGTGATTGTCGTTACACAGTTGATGCCCAAAAGTTCGGCAACACGCGGACCAACTTGTCCAGAACCACCATCGATTGCAACATTTCCTGCAAGAATCAAATCAGCTTCCTTATCTTTCAAGTACTCAGCGATGATTTTAGCAGATGTAAACTCGTCCATTTCATCTAGATCATCCTCAGTATTGATAAGCACTGCTTTATCAGCACCCATTGCAAGCGCTGTACGAAGTTGTTTTTCAGCGTCTTCTCCACCAATTGTTATAACAGTTACTTCACCATCATTTGCGTCCCGTACTTGGATGGCTTCTTCAATTGCGTATTCATCATAAGGGTTAATGATAAACTCCGCACCGTCTTCGGCAATTTTACCGTTTGAGATTGTAATTTTTTCCTCTGTATCAAATGTCCGTTTAACTAAAACATATATGTTCATATTGCATACCCCCTCAACTTTTTGGTTATTTTCCTTTAAATACTGGAACTCGTTTTTCTAAGAATGCTTGAATTCCTTCTTTAGCATCTTCAGAGATGAAAACGTTACCAAATGAATCAGCTTCCGCTTTCACACCTTCATAATAAGAAGCTGGTTTTGAATACTGAAGCATCTGAAGTGCAAACTTGACCGCAACAGGACTTTTCTTAGCAATTTTTTTTGCAAGCGCCATTGATTTCGGAAGTAACTCTTCGTCTGTGAAGGCTTGATTGGCAAGTCCAAGTTGTGCTGCTTCTACTCCACTGATAGGATCACTCGTTAACAACATTTCCGCGGCTTTCGGCATGCCGACGTAGCGAGGAAGACGTTGTGTTCCAGCAAACCCAGGAATTAGTCCCAGTTGCAATTCTGGCATTCCAAGTTTTGCACTTTCAGTGACGAATCGAATGTGACAAGCCATTGCCAGTTCAAGCCCACCACCTAATGCTGCCCCATGAATAGCTGCTATAACTGGTTTCGAGAATTGTTCGAGACGTTCAAAAACTTCTTGTCCGCTGGCCGCTAATTTTGAAAATTCTTCACCTGTAGTAACGGATGTAAACTCTTTGATATCCGCACCTGCAGAGAAGAATTTACCTTCCCCATGTAAGACTATGACTCTAACAGATTCGTCGTGCTCCACTTTATCGAGCAATGCATCCACTTCAAGGATAAGTGCTCGTGAAAGCGCATTCGCAGGCGGTCTGTTTATTGTCACTACCGCCACCCCATCGTCAACTAAAACGTTTAGAAACTCCATTTCATCCCATCCTTCTTAAGCTTTCATTCCATTCATAATCAGCCTATGTACTTCGGGTGATAGTTTCATTAAATCATATTTTTGATCATTCATCACCCATGAAGTGATAGTTTCATCAATTGTTCCGAATACCATCTGTCTTGCAAGCCGGACATCAAGACCGGTATTTAGTGCTCCGTTTTCGATTCCCTCTTTCAAAATGGCATCAAGAAGCATTAGATATTCCTTTAAGACTTCATTAATACGGACCCTTAACTCCTTATTAGATTGTCGGAGTTCAAGCTGAGTTACAATTGCAAGGTGACGGTCTTTATGAAGTACACGGAAATGATTATCAATCATCCTGAATAATTTTTCGGATGTGTCGATATCTTGTTTCAAAATAATTTCAACGTAGTTTACGAAAATCGCCATTTTCTCTTTAAAGACGGATATTAGAATATCTTCTTTATTTTTAAAATAGAGATAGATTGTTCCGTCCGCAACGCCAGCTTCTTTCGCAATCTTAGACACTTGCGCTTGGTGATAACCATTTTCAGCGATTACAATAACCGCCGCGTTCACTATTTGTTTATATTTCGGTTTATCTCGTTTCATACTTAATCACCACCAATAGAAAATATGAATGATGATTCATTCATATTTTCATATTAGTCGCTATTTACCTTCGTGTCAAGTATTCCCTTACAGTGGAAGCAATTCCTTCTCAGCCCTCTTTTTCTCTTCATCGACAAGAGCACGGCGTAGTATCTTCCCAACAGCAGTTTTAGGCAGCTCGTTTCGGAATTCATATAGTCGTGGTATTTTAAATGACGCCAAATTTTCCCTACAATACTTATCAAGCTCTTCTTCAGTTACAGTAGCACCTTGTTTTAAAACAATATATGCCTTGACTGTTTCGCCTCTGTATGGATCAGGAATACCAGCAACGACACATTCCTGTACTGCCTCATGTTCATAAAGAATCTCTTCAATTTCTCGTGGGTATATATTAAATCCACTCGCTATGATTATATCTTTTTTTCGATCAACAACATAGAAATAACCTTGGTCATCCATATATCCAAGATCTCCTGTCATGAACCAGCCGTCGCGAAAAGTCTGCTCCGTATCTTCCGGTCTGTTCCAGTATCCCCTCATCACTTGTGGACCTTTAATTGCAATTTCACCAATTTCTCCATTCTTCAAAGGTTCTATTGAATCTGGGCCGAGTATGCAGGAATCCGTGTCCGGCCAAGGAACACCGACTGATCCTTTCATTCGTTCTTCCGACCATACAAAGTTCGCATGTGATACTGGTGAGGTTTCTGTCAGACCATATCCTTCAACAAGCCTTCCACCGGTTATTTTTTCGAATTTTTCTTGAACTTCGATCGGCAAGGCGGCGGAACCGCTTATACAAGCCTTTATGGAAGATAGGTCGTATTTTTCTAAATCAGGATGGTTCAATAATCCGATGTATATAGTAGGTGCGCCTGGAAAAAGAGTCGGCTTCTGTTTATCAATTGTTTTCAGTGCCGTTTCGAAATCGAATTTAGGTACGAGGACCATTTTATTACCTTGCATCACGGAAAGAATCAGTACAGTTGTCATTCCGTAAACATGGAAGAAAGGCAGGATGCCCATTACTACTTCTTCGCCCTCTTTACATTTATACAACCATGCATCACACATCTTCACATTGGCAATAAGGTTAGCATGTGTTAACATGACACCTTTTGGCGGTCCCGTCGTTCCGCCCGTATATTGTAGCAACGCGATATCCTCATCAGAATCAAATGTATAACTGACTGGATCCGGTTTTGCAGATTTCATTATTTCTGTGAATAGATGATTCATGCCACGGTGTTCAACTTTCACTTTGACCCCATGCTCCTTCTTCTGAATAAAAGGATAAATTAAGTTTTTAGGGAACGGTAAGTAATCTTTTATTCCTGTGATGATGACATGCTCAAGTTCTGTTTCCTTAACAATTTTTGAAATTCTCGGGTATAGAATATCGAGTGAAATGATGGCTTTTGCTCCGGAATCCGTCATCTGATAAGCCACTTCACGTTCTGTGTAAAGAGGGTTCGTTTGAACAACAACTGCGCCGATATACAAAATACCATAGTAGGCAATTGCACTTTGCGGGCAGTTTGGTAACATAATTGCCACCCGGTCCCCTTTACTAATTCCAATTGTCGTCAAATAGTTTGCAAACTTCAAAGCCGATTGATGAAACTCTTTAAATGAAATATCTTTTCCTAGAAAATGCATAGCGGTTTTATCAGGATACTTGTTACTGGACCTCGTTAGATATTCCTGTAGAGGAATTCGCTCATAATCGAGTGTCTTTGAAATTTCGGCAGGATATAAATCTAGCCAAGGTTTCGTTGTCATTTTTTAGCCCCCTCTTCTCTTATCTACAGTTCTTTGAATATTCCTAATTTAATTATAGTTGTTAATGTTTCAGGTTACAATTGAAAAATTACATTTACATTAAAAAAGCCTTGACCAGTATAAACTGGTCAAGGTGTATTAGATGTCATCCAGTATATGCCTACTAAAATAAATAAGACACAGACAACAATTAGTATTTTCGATAATCTCTCCATGAATTCACGACTCCTATGAAATACTTGCTCCAATTACGAATGATAACCCTACGGAAATCGTCAAAGATATGAAGCCAACAGAACGATTATCTGCTTCGATTTCCTTATCTATGTTGAATTTGGGTGTTAAGAATTCAAATAATAAATATGCGAATACGAGTAAAATAAAACCGTACAATCCCCATCCAATCATTTGGGGCAATGAATTATGCTGTTCAATCGAATAGCGGAAAATATTTGCAACCCCGAAAATCTTTCCGCCAGTAGCAAGGGCAACAGCAA
This sequence comes from Sporosarcina sp. Y838, assembly GCF_056786515.1. Lineage (NCBI taxonomy): Bacteria > Bacillati > Bacillota > Bacilli > Caryophanales > Caryophanaceae > Sporosarcina > Sporosarcina sp. Y838. The sequence goes on from NZ_JBXCJD010000005.1 coordinate 41,945, forward strand.
CATTTCCTTTGCGAATTTCTTCCCAGTTGTTATATTTCGTAACGAGCTCAAAAAGAACCATCGAAACGACAAGACAAAGGACAACTACACTGAAGTAGCCTGCTGTTTCTACTAAAGGATGACTCCAAAATCCAGTATTCGTCATAATTTTCGACTCCTTTTAAGTTCGTTCGTTCGTTCCTTTACGGATTGGAACGTAAAAGGTTTCAACTATTTCATTTATCCTATAACTTTATCTTCATTCAGCAGAAGACTCTCACCTCCATAGGTGGGAGATGAATGCGGTTTTGTATTCCTGTTCAGCGGGTGTCCAAACGCCCGCTGAACGAGGAGGAATAAAGTTCAATTCCTCCCTGATAAAGCCTTCGGCGGATGTCACAGATTTTGAAAGGAGTCAATGAAGGCAACCTAAGATCGCCGCGTCCTGCGGCAACGGTTGCATGACCTACATCCTGTAGGCCTCAAGCTCGATTCAAAATCTGGACGCAATTACGCCGAGGCGTAATTGTTTTTTCATTTCAACTCTACGACAGTAACGCCATGTCCACCCTCGCCTGATTCGCCGAACCGATACGTTTTGACACGCCTGTGGGTTTTCAAATATTGCTGAATGCCTTGCCTTAATGCACCTGTTCCTTTTCCGTGGATAATAGAAACTTGGTGATAATTAGATAGGATTGCATCATCTAAATACTTTTCCGTGCGAATGATTGCATCTTCATAACGCTCGCCGCGAAGATCGAGTTCAAGTTTAACGTTTGAATCTCTTCCCTTTACAGAGGTCGATATATAAGATATTTTCTCTTTTTCAGGTTTAACGTACTCGAGACCTGATTGATCAAGCTTCATTTTTAAGATGCCGATTTGGACAATCCATTCATTATCTGAAACCTTATCGATTAGTGTTCCTTTTTGGCCATAGCTCAGCACTTTCACTTCGTCACCTATTTGCAAGGCCCTCGGTGCTGCCTTCGCTTTGATCACTTTCTTGCTTGCTTCCACTGGTGCGGCACCTTCTAAACGTTTCCGAGCTTCAATTAGTTCGTGGTCTTTTATATTGGCACCGACATTTAGACGCATTGCACGTAAATCTGATATAACCGCTTCGCTTTCCCTTTTTGCGTCTTGAACAATTTTTCTCGCTTTGTCTTTAGCCTTTTCTTCCATCCGTTCTTTCATGCTGTCGAATGTTGCAAGTTTTTCTTCCAGTTCACGTTTCAGTCGATCCGTTTCCAAAAGAATTTCATGCGTTTCTTCGGCATCTTTTTCGGATTGGACACGGCTTGTCTCAAGCGACAATATCATTGAATCCACTTCCCCGCGATCTGTACCCGTGAACTTTTTAGCACGTTCTATGACACGGTCTTGCAATCCTAGACGCTTCGAAATCTCGAACGCATTACTGCGGCCTGGTACCCCTATTAGCAATCGATATGTTGGACTAAGGGTGTCAACGTCAAATTCAACGCTAGCATTGGCGACGCCCGGCCGATTATATCCATAAGCCTTCAATTCAGGATAATGGGTTGTAGCCATCACTCTCGCGCCGTGCCCGTGCACTTCATCCAAAATCGAGATGGCAAGTGCCGCCCCTTCCTGTGGATCTGTACCTGAACCGAGCTCGTCAAAAATAATTAGGGAACGCTCATCATATTTTTTTAATATGTCAACAATATTCACCATATGCGATGAGAATGTACTGAGACTTTGCTCAATTGACTGCTCGTCCCCAATATCTGCATAGACCGAATCGAACACAGCCACCTCAGAGCCATCGAGCGCGGGGATTGGCAAGCCAGCCTGTGCCATGAGCGTACAGAGTCCTACCGTTTTCAACGTGACTGTTTTACCGCCTGTATTCGGTCCGGTAATGACAATAGTGGTTATGTCTTTACCGAATTCGATTGTATTCGCTACCGCCTCTTCAATCGACAATAGAGGATGCCTTGCTTTTGTTAAGCGTATATAACCTTTGTTGTTCACTTCAGGTTTCGTACATTTATGAGCAATCCCAAATTTTGCTTTTGCAAGAATGACGTCAATTTCTGACAATATGGCTACTAACGTGAATAAATCATGAGCGACTTCTTGCACTTTAGCAGACAACTCTATTAAAATCTTCTCTATTTCTTCCTGTTCTTGAAGTTTCAGTCTTCTAATTTCGTTATTTGCCTGCACCACCGCATCCGGCTCGATGAATAATGTTTGGCCAGAAGAAGACATATCATGGATGACGCCACGGTAATGCGAACGGTACTCCGACTTTACAGGAATGACATAACGGTCGTTGCGGATTGTGACGATTGCGTCCGATAACATTTTTGCTGCATTTTTGCCCCGCGTATAACTCTCTAGTTTCTCGCGCACGCGACCTTCCTGGATTCGCAAGCCTTGCCGAATGGTACGAAGCGACCCCGATGCACTGTCTACTACATGCGCATTGTCATCGATGCATGCATTGATTTCATGTTCCAATCCTGTCAATACAGGAATGGCTTCTTTTTTCGCAATAAAATGCGGGATTTCAATATCTTCGTCCGCCACAATCGCTTCGATGAATTGCCGTAGATTCCGGCTTGCACGAATTGTGTTAGCCGTTTCCATTAGTTCAAATGCACTCAGCATGCCGCCCATTTGCGCACGTTTGGCATGGGGTCTAATATCACTAATTCCCCCCATCGGCACATTGCCACGAACTCGAAGTATCGATAACCCTTCGTCCGTTTCCTCAAGTAACTTTACAACTTCGTCAAAATCGCTTACGGGTACTAATTTTTCCATATAAGAACGACCGGCAAATGACGTGCAATGGGTTGCTGCCATATCTCGGATTTTATCGAACTCAAGTGTTTTTAAGACACGGTTTTCCAATGTCTTACACTTCCTTTCACTTCCGCACTATCTCACGGATAAATTTATCAAGTGGCCAAGTATTAACGACCGTTTCTTTTTTCAGCCAGGCTTTCTTAGCATAATTCACGCCAGTATTCATATGACTCAGTTGGTCAATTGCATGTGCGTCCGTATTAATAGCGATATTTACACCCTGTTCCTGCGCCATAATAAGGTGGTCTTTCGCAAGATCAAGACGGTACGGACTTGCGTTTAACTCAAGTATTTTACCATATTCTTTCGCCCAACGAATGAGTTGCGGCACATCAGGATTATACCCTTCTCGTTGTCCAATAATTCGACCCGTCGGATGTGCAATCATATCGACATGCGGATTTTTAATCGCCGCGTGAAGCCGTTCCATTATCACATCCTGCGATTGACTGAAGTTGGAATGAATGGACGCGATAACAAAATCAAGTTCACTGAGGAGATCATCATCAAAATCGAGCGTTGCGTCAGGAAGAATGTCCATTTCCGTTCCACAAAATATTTCGATGTCATCGTATTCTTTATTTAACGTACGAATTTCTGCGATTTGCTCACGCAGTCGTTCTGGTGTGAGACCGTTCGCAACTTTCAAGTACTGAGTATGATCTGTGATGACCATATAGGCATAGCCTTTAGTCCGGCATGCCTCAACCATTTCACGAATCGAGTATGCGCCATCTGACCAAGTCGTATGCATATGAAGGTCTGAACGGATATCCTCTAGTGCCACTAGCCCTGCAAGTTCATCGACACGATCGATTTCGCTGCCATTTCTGCGGACCGCAGGTGGAATGAATGGCAATCCGAAGTGGGCGAAAAACTGTTCCTCTGAATTGAACGTCTCAACGGAACCGTCCTCATTCTCCACTCCGTATTCACTTATTTTCATGCCCTTGGATTTTGCAAGTTGTCGCATCCGGACATTATGATCTTTCGAGCCTGTGAAGTGATGGATAGCGCTTGCGAACTGTTCCGCCTTTACGAAGCGGAAATCGGCGTCAATCGCTTCTTCCAAGTCGAGTGTCACAGACAGTTTTGCATCACCTGCAGCAATCGTCGACAGAAGCGGCAAAGTTGCAAGTAGTTTTTCCCGAACAATTGCTGGTTCATCCGTCACGAGGATGAAGTCCACATCACTGCTTTCTTCTTCCGTTCGGCGGTAACTCCCAGCGACAGAAAAGTGGCTGATTTCCGGAATCAGATGCAGTTCTGATTCAACGAACGTAACGATTTTTTCCATCTGCCAAATTGGGAATTTCCCTTGCCTAGTCCCTAGAATTTCAATTTCATTCAAAAAATTCTCTTCGGTCTTTTTACCGAAACCAGGAACTTTGCTGACTTCTCCCGCAACGCATGCCGCACGTAGCGATTCAATTGAATCGATGCCGATTGCCTCACGCAGTTTGGAGATTTTTTTTCCGCCGAGTCCCGGAATTTTCAACATTGGGATGAGCCCTTTTGGCACCGCTTCTTCCATTTCCTTTAGAAGGTCGGATTCCCCTTTTTCCAACAAATCGGTAATGACAGCACCTGTCCCTTTTCCGATTCCTTTCAGCTTTAAAATATCATCCATATCGGTTAAGCTGCGTGGATCCAGTTCAAGTACGTTGGCCGCTTTTCTGAATGCAGATACTTTGAAATGGTTTTCCCCCAGCAATTCCATATATAATGCAATTTTTTCTAATGTACGGATAATCGTTTTCTTATTCAATAACAACACTTCCTTTCTAGAAAAAAGCTCCCCTCCAAAAAGGGGGAAGCCGTTAATTTGTATAGATATACCACCATTTTTTCACAGTCTCTGATAATAGCGGCGTGTGTTCAAACATTGTTTTTGCAAGCAATGAATTACTCAACATGTCTTGGATAAAATCTATCGGTAACATGGCCAGCAAATAGAGAACTAGGAATATTAGTATATAAAACTCGATGAATCCAAATAATGCCCCAGTGATACGCGCTAAAAAACCAAGGACAGGTAAATACGTCAGGAAATCAAACATGGACGCAATGAGCTGAAAAACGAATTTGACGACAAAAAATATCAAAACGAATGCCAGTAAGCGATAAAATGTCCCATCAAGATCAAGCTTGTCGACTGTCATGGACAATTTCGAACCAGCTGTAACACCTGGATATGGAATCCAGAGAACAAATTTTTCCGCGAGTTGCTTATAATACGTATAAGCGACAACGAGTGCGATTATGAATCCTGTCATATGTATGATTTGTACGATAAGTCCTCGTCTGAATCCAGTGACAAGCCCCCCGAACAGGAGGATAATAATTAGTAAATCTAACATGTAATACCGTCAACCCTTCAACTTTTTCAATTCTTCTTCTAATTGTTCAATTTGTATTTTTAATTTAAGATTATCATGTACACTATTAACGGCGGTTAACACAGCGATTTTCGTACTGTCGAGGTAGGGATTATGGGCACTGATTTCCCTCATCCGTTCATCGACCAGCGAAGCGACCAGCCGCATATGAGTACTTGTCTCGGTACCGACCATTTTATAGGTCTGTCCGTATATATCTACTGCTATACGCGTCTTCTGTTCGTCTGCCAATGATACCACCTCCTACGTAAAAACCCTGTTATCAATCATACCACGAAATTGTTTTGGTTGTGAAATAAGTCGACGAAAGGATGTAATAAATTGAGTAATCAAGTCATTATTGTAAATGATCAAGTAATGAAGAAAGTAATAAGTCATTATACCGCGTCCAAAATCATTCGCAATGCCCCAGGCGTCGTTTTTGCCGCAAAGCTGCCGGATACTTCAATAACTGCCTATAAATCTGGTAAAGTGCTGTTCCAAGGTGCAGGGTCTGAACGGGAGGCGGCGCGCTGGGGTAAAGCTGAAGGTAAAGCGGGCTCAGTGGCGGTGAAAACAAAAGGAGATTCGCTGCCCGATCGCTTAGCCGAACTATCAGTACTGGGGTCGGATGAAACCGGAACGGGCGATTTCTTCGGACCCGTCACGGTAGCGGCTTGTTTCGTCCGTGCCGATCAAGTCGAATTGGTACGCGAACTCGGAGTGAAAGATTCAAAAATGCTGACGGATGACCTTATGCGGAAAATCGCCCCTGATTTGCAGGTAGCGCTTCTCCATAGTGTATTGACACTTGATAACGCGAAATACAATGAAGTGCAAGCAAGTGGCTGGTCCCAAGGGAAGATTAAAGCCCTCCTCCATAATCAAGCGCTTAAGCATGTCCTTCGAAAAATGGATGGCGAGAAACCCGATTATATTTTGATTGACCAATTTGCGGAACGCGGCATTTATTATAATCATATTAAAGCGGAGTCTGAAATTGTGAGAGAGAATGTGCTGTTTTCTACGAAAGCGGAAGGTCTTCATATGTCAGTAGCAGCCGCGTCTATTATTGCGCGTGTTGCTTTTTTAGAAGAGATGGATCGGCTGAGTGGTATTGCGGGTATGACAATTCCAAAAGGCGCAGGACCAAAAGTGGACGAAGTGGCCGCCAAGATTTTATTGAACAGCGGTGAAGATACATTGAAATCGTTGACAAAGTGGCATTTTGCGAATGCGGGGAAAGCAAAGGCTCTGGCGGCTAGGAAAAATCGTAAAAAATAACAACTAAATCCGGTGCCTCATATTGCCATTTAACCGTCTCTAATCTTAATAGAGGTAAACACAAAAAATGTAACTTTATCGCTCTTCTTCCGTTCTAATTGATAGAGGTGATTGTTGTGAGAAGATTCGTTTTTTTATTCGTTTTTATTTCTATCCTTACTGCATGTGGTACTGCTGAAAAAAATGATGCTAACCATCAACCCCGTCCAACGGAACCGCTGCCACCAGCGGAAACCCAAGTGGTAAAAGGTGATTTCATTTATCGCTTGTTCACAGAAAAAGACGTGTATGACATTTTTGGCGATACTGCAATATTTGCCGAATTAACATATATCGGCGATCAAGCCTCCATCGACATTTCCCATGCCGCTTCTCCCTTCTATTTCCCATTGGAAGAAAGGACACGGGGAATCAGTATCGATTACCCGATGAATGGACCGCTAATTGTGACGACATTAAAAAAAGACGAACCATTGCGCGCGAGATACTCATTTGCCGGAGGGTATAGTGAAAATGATGATGAAAAGATTATAGAATTCATACAGACACTTATTAATGAGGGATTTCCTAAAGGTGAGTATATCATCCATGGTTCCGCCGAATTCAACATTGAGCTTGGCACGATTGATGTGGAACCATTTAAGTTAGAAGCCGAAATCGGATTTATAGTCACGAAAGGTGTCAATGAATGAACATAAACCGCATATTCTGAGCTCCCCCCGAAAAGCAGACACTTTTTGAAAAGTCTTGTATTCGGGGTTTTTCTATGTAATTATCTAGGTCCTGTTTAAATTCAAGATATAGTAATGATCGATAAACTAATATAAAAACAAGCCTTTCACTTCATCCACTTGTTAATCACTCAATTTATGCCCTTCCAGTGCGCAAACATAAACAGTGTAATTGACAAGCACCATCCATAATCAAAGCTTTATATTTTTAAATCATCTCCATCTCCAGTTAAAATCCCCATCAGGATAAACTGCAGGTATGTATATATTCTTTTTTCTATTTTCATTATCAATAATAAACCAATTGCTATCATCTAACCATTCTTCACTAAAATCCTCTTCTGCGAACTCGTTTTCTTCGTCAACAATCTCCTCGAAAAAAGCCTTGAATTTCTCCATGTTCTTATTAGGTATGATCTTTCCATTTACCCACATACCTTCAACAATAATATTTTCTAGTTCCCCTAAACATTCGTTTAAAAAGAAAAGCTTCAAAATTCTCACTCCTTAGACGAAATCTTAATGTATTGGCTAGGAACTTCCGCTTTAATCAAATACTCATTATCCCTTTTAGTCCAGTCAATAGCTCTTTTCTTCAAAAAATCAGAGGAAATAACATCTCTTTCTATTATTTTCAGAATTTGCTTTGGAGAAAGTATAACAACATCCTTTACTTTTCTAGACTGTATATCTTTCCTTACAGCAGAAATATCCAATTCAATTGCATTTTCTCCATAATTCCCAATCACATTTTTGTTATTAGTAATACTAGTATAAGGACTATTAGACTTAGCTCTTTTTCTATAACCTCCAAGTATATGTACTGTAACAGTCACTTGGCGACCTTTATATAAACCATCCTTACTAGCTGGAACCAAATCACCTAAACTTGATACATGAGGCTTACCAATTCCATTTGGTCTTGTTGGAGAATGAAGTAAGCTCTCACCTCTGAATTAATTATTGTTTTTGTTATCAGAAGCATTATCTATACCCTTTGCCTTCGAAATATCATGTACCATACCTAGTCCTTTGGCAGGTTTAATGAAAGTGAAAGCTGCAGCTTCCATTCTCTGGTTTACTGTCGCATCTGCACTTAGCATAGCTCCAATATCTTCCGTGTAGAAATCAAACGCTGCCACTGCGTACGAAGTGCCAATTCCGTCTACAGCGTATTTTTTGAAGACAAGGCCGCCCAATGACCCGCTAGGAAATGGATGTCAGTGAGTCCATTCATGAATAACCCTTCGATAATAAAAATCAGGCTACCTGACCCAAAAAAACTTGAGGTCAGGTAGCCTAAAGATGGTGTTTCTTACGTTTAGTCAAGTGTTTTATTTCTGCTTCAAATCGCTTTGTCAGTCTACAGTGCTGTTTTATTATTATCTCTCAGTTTCCCCGAACGAGCATTCCATTGTAGATATACTTCTTTTAATTGAGATTTTTTCTGCTTCACAAGTCTTTGATCGATTTGAGATTTTATTTGTTGCTGCTCATGATCTGCCATTTGCTGTTTCATGATATGACTGTCAGTCAGCATCTAATAGTGTTGTAAATGATGTAAAAAAGTATTCGTAGTCCGAGAAACTACTTGTACCAATTAGTACGTTAATAATAATTAACCTGACTACTATCGCACGTACAGGTTCACAAAGTATAACCTCATGGTTTGCGTTTTTGTTTTGTGAATCAACCTATTATTTCATACTATTTTTGTAAAAATTCAATACTAATTCTATCAACTTTCATTTCAACAAATTTACCAAATAAATTAGAATAATTCATGAAATACTCATCTTCATCTGAAATAATTATTCCAACATCTATTGAGGTCTCATGTAAAAGTCCTCGGATGTAGTATTGATAACCCTTACAAATTTGCTCCAACTCTTTCTTATCTCCATTTATTTCCTCAATAATTAATTCATCTAAAATCGTAAACCCTAGTGAAACGGGATAAATTTGCCCAACCTCAATATTATAAGGACATACAAATGAAAAACCTGTAAATTGAACCCCTCCAATTTCAAGGCATACTTCCTCTTCAATAAGTGGATTTAATCTTTTAACCATTGCTAAATACTTCATTCCTAGCCCCTCACTTTTCACTCTACTGGAGTAATTACTGGGATATTATCACCATTTATTGTTTTCCGGAATTTTTTACCACTTTGTGTATGGTACGTAGTTATTTCACCATTTCTATTTGGCACAGAAGGGATATAGTTCAATCCCTTCTCAAACGACTAATAACCCCAGGGGCTGGCGCCTGAAGTCTAGACACCGCTACAGGTTGAAAAACTTATACTTACCTTTAAAAAATAGCGGTACACAGAATCGAAATTCTGTGTACCGCTTTTGTTTATTTATCCGCGAAGCAAAGCTCCTGCTTCTGTTGTTAATGCGTTCAATACTTTGTCGTGCGCTTTGACGACTTCTTCGTCCGTCAATGTGCGCTCGGAATCTGAATATGTCAGTGAAAATGCAAGTGACTTCTTGCCATCTTCAACATTACCCCCTTCATACAAGTCGAACAATCTGATGTCTTTCAACAATTTACCGCCAGCACTTTGAATAACGTTTTCAAGCGTACCTGCTGATGTATCGCTCGAAACGACTAGCGCGATGTCCCTTGAACTCGATGGGAAACGTGGAACCGGAACATATAGCAATTCATCCGTTTCGATAGAAAGGATTTTAGCAAGGTTCATTTCCATGACATATGTGTTTTTCAAATCGCGTTTTTTCTGTTCCGTTGGATGGATTTGACCGATTAAACCAATCCGTTCACCGTTATAGAAAATGTTTGCTGTCCGCCCAGGATGCATCCCGTCAAGAACAGTTTGTTTGAATGACAGACCTTCAGATAGACCTAGACTGTCCATCATGCCTTCGACAATCCCTTTCAGGACGAAGAAGTCTACCGATTTTGTTTCAGCTTGCCATGCATGGTCGACCCACTTGCCAGTTATAACAGCTGCAACATGTTCCACTTCCTGTGGAAGGCCATCTTCTTCTTCTCCAAGGAAAACCGATCCCGTTTCATATAGTGCCACCGAATCCATACGGCGTGCAACGTTATAAGTCGCTGCCTCTAGAAGATGAGGAATGAGACTTTGACGAAGTATACTGCGATCTTCACTCATCGGCATCAGAAGCTCTGTAACAGGTGCTGTTTCAAGCGCGTAGCTTTGTGCCTGTTCCTTAGATGTCAATGAATACGTCAGCGCCTGGTAGAGTCCTGCGCCTTCAAGGAACGCTCTAACTGTACGACGTTTCGCCTGATATGGTGTCAAGCCACCCGGCGTCGATTCCGTCACAGGAAGCGTCATCGGAATCAAGTCATAGCCGTACATCCGAGCAATTTCTTCGATAATATCTTCTTCAATACGCAGATCCTGCCTGCGAGTCGGCGCGTCGATTAGTAGTTTGCCGTTCACCGCTTCTGTCGGGATTTGCAGTCTTTCCAAAATCGCCAACATTTCTTCCAGAGGTATTTTCATACCTAGACGGTTGTTAATATAATCCGGAGAAACAACAATTCGTACAGGCGTTTTTTCGAGTTCATCGATAATAACGGACCCTTCTAGCACTTCGCCGCCCGCAATTTCAGACATTAATTGCGCGGCGCGTTCTGCTGCGGCTGTAACTCGATTCGGATCGACTCCTTTTTCAAAGCGCGTACTTGCGTCACTGCGAAGCCCAAGCTCTCTCGACGTACGGCGGACAGATCCCGGTGCGAAGTAAGCCGACTCGATGACAACAGTTGTCGTTCCGTCATGCACTTCAGTATTTAGCCCGCCCATTACGCCGGCAAGCGCCACTGGTTCTTTACCATTTGTAATGACAAGTTGGTGCGCTTCAAGCGTCCGTTCAGTATTATCCAATGTCGTGAATTTCTCGCCTTGCTCTGCAAGTCGGACAGCGATTTCTCCTGTTCCAAGACGATCGTAATCAAAAGCATGAAGCGGCTGGCCGTATTCCATTAGGACAAAGTTCGTAATGTCGACAACGTTATTATGTGGACGTACGCCTGCAGCCATCAAGCGATTTTGTAGCCATAACGGTGATTCTGCAACCTTGACGTTTTTTACAACTTTCGCGACGTACATCGGATTGTCTTCTTTTGCATCAATGCGCAATTTCAGCACATCTTCCGCTTTTTCATTTGAAGCCGTGTAGTTAATTTCAGGAAGCTGAATTCCTTGTGATAAAATCGCGCCAACTTCATAGGCAACACCAATCATGCTAAGTGCGTCCGAGCGATTTGGCGTCAAATCGAATTCAAGTACTTGATCATCAAGACCAAGTAGTGACAGTGCTGATTCTCCAGGTACTGCCGATTCAGGGAGTACGTAAATGCCTTCTGCATAGGCTTTCGGTACAAGCTTCCCTTCAATTGCAAGTTCTTGAAGCGAACAGATCATACCGTTCGATTCTTCACCGCGTAGTTTCGCTTTTTTAATTTTCATGCCGCCTGGCAGTACAGCGCCCGGGCGTGCAACAATTACTTTTTGTCCTTCTGCAACGTTCGGTGCGCCACAAATGATTTGTGTTGTTTCTTCTCCAACGTCCACTTGGCAGATGCGCAATTTGTCCGCTTCCGGATGCTTCACACATTCTTTAACATATCCAACGACAACGTTCGTCATTCCGTGAGAACGATCGATGATTGAATCGACTTCAATGCCGGAGCGTGTAATTTTCTCCGCAAGATCCGCAACAGCAATACCCTCTATATTTACATACTCACTCAACCATTTTGTAGATACTAACATATCAATTCCTCCTTAAGCTTCCGTCCGGTGGAATTGCGATACAAACCGCACGTCATTCGTATAGAAATGACGGATATCTTCCACACCATATTTCAACATTGCAATTCGTTCAGGTCCCATACCGAAAGCGAAACCTGAAACGACAGCCGGATCATAACCAGCCATTTTCAGCACGTTCGGGTGTACCATTCCGGCACCCAAAATTTCGATCCAGCCCGTTTTTTTACAAACGTTACAGCCATCTCCGCCGCATTTGAAACAAGAAATGTCCATTTCAACAGATGGTTCCGTGAATGGGAAGAAGCTTGGACGGAGACGAATTTCACGCTCATCGCCAAACATTTTCTTCGCAAATAAAGAAAGGGTTCCTTTCAAGTCGCTCATCCGGATATCTTCTCCGATGACAAGCCCTTCGATTTGTGTGAACTGATGTGAATGCGTCGCGTCATCACTGTCACGTCGGTACACTTTACCCGGGCAAATGATTTTAATCGGTGCGCCGCCTTTTGCTTCCATCGTGCGAGCCTGTACAGGTGACGTATGTGTACGAAGAAGTATATCTTCGGATATGTAGAACGAGTCTTGCATATCGCGTGCAGGGTGGCCTTTTGGCAAGTTCAGTGCCTCAAAGTTGTAATAATCTTTCTCAACTTCGGGACCTTCGGCGATTTCATAGCCCATGCTAATGAAGAAGTCTTCGATTTCTTCAACTACACGTGTTAGCGGATGGTGATTCCCAGTTCTTGCTGGACGTCCAGGCAATGTGACATCAATTGATTCTTTTTCAAGCTGTTCATTGATTGCCAATTCCTCAAGTTTCACCATACGGTCTTCCAGAACTTCAGTTACCTTTTCGCGGATGACATTGACGAGTGCCCCCATCTTAGGTCGTTCCTCGGCAGGGAGTTTTCCCATCCCTTTCAGTAAATCAGTAATTGGCCCCTTTTTCCCTAAATAGGCAACACGGACTTCGATTAACGCTTTAACATCTGATGCAGCTTCAATTTTTGCAAGCGCCTCATCTTTCAACAGTTCTAATTGTGCTTCCATTGCGATTCTCCTCTCGAAAATAAAAAAAACCCGCCCCTTATAAAAGGGACGAGGACGATTTCGCGGTACCACCCTGATTATCATACCAAAAAGATATGATCACTCAAATCGGAATAACGGTCCGGCACCGGCTCACCTTTACAGCTTTCGCTGGTCCCGGCGGCAGCTCACGGGGTGAACTTCGACACTCATTTACCCATCTGCGCTTTCAGTCAAGGCGCAGACTCCCTTTCGGCTCATGTGTTGTTTACTTTTCCCGATCATCGCTTTTCATTTCTGTTCATAACCAATAGTATACCCGATTATGATTTGTACAGCAACAACCTGCAATTTTTACAGTTTGGAGTACGTATAGAGTAAGATTCCAGTCGCAACCGCAACATTTAACGATTCCGCTTTGCCGTACATTGGAATTTTGACTGTGTTGTCCGCCATTGCAAGCAATTCAGGATTGACACCGCTGCCTTCATTTCCAACGATCAATGCAAATTCAGCTTGCGGCCAAATATCGGAGTGATTCACAGCATTTTTTAATCCTGTCCCCAAAACTTGAATGCCCGCTTCTTTCGACTTAGCCGTCCATTCAATAAGATCACCTTTGACGATCGGGATATTGAAATGGGAGCCTTGCGCAGACCGTACTGTTTTCGGATTATATGAATCAGCAGTCCCTACCCCAAGAATAACTGCATCCATTCCAGCAGCGTCTGCCGTTCGTATCATCGTACCGACATTACCTGGATCTTGGACAGCGTCAATTAATAAAAGTTTTTTCCATGCTGTATAGTCCTCTTCAGCGTGCACCGGCTGACGGCAATGTGCATAAATGCCCTGCGACTGTTCCGTCTCAGATATTTCTTTCGCAATCGCTTCTGTTATTTCAACAAGCTTCACATCTTCAATAGACCATCCTTCAGGAATTTCAACACCGTCACGGGTGATTAACGCGAGAATTGTCCCATCACTTTTCAATGCTTCTTCAACGAGATGAAAACCCTCGACAAGGAATTCTTTCGACTGATCGCGTTCTTTTCGTGTTGTAACAAGCTTTTTCCAATGTTTCACAAGTGCGTTTTGTGAGGATTCAATGCGTTTCATATATTCTTTACCGCCTTTTTCTTTTCAGTGTAACAAATGACGGTATAGTTGGCGATATTTGTGTCCAAAATGAGTGTGGGAGGTTGATAAAATGGATTTTCAAATAAGAGATGCGATTACGGCAAACATGACGAATAATACAGCGGATGATATCCGTAACGTTGTGGAAGATGCCATCAAGCGAGGTGAAGAACACCTGTTACCAGGCCTTGGGGTGTTTTTTGAAAAGCTGTGGAATAGTTCAGGTGAACAGGAAAAAACAAAGATGGCCGGAGAACTAGCACAAGTATTTTCGGCAAGTTAAACTTTGTAAAAACTTCGTGTACAACTGTCACCCGCACAATTTTCTAGGATGGCATTTGGATAAACATAAAGCCGCTCATTCATTGAGCGGCTTTAGTATTTTAAAACTAGAAATTTCACCAAATCCTTCACGGAATAATTTCATTTATTGATCAAACATATTTTCAGTTTACCATTAATTTTGAATGAATCAGCAAAAAAGCCCAGACAACAAACCTGGGCTTTTAAGGTATTTAATTATAACAAAGATGCAAGTACCGCTTTTTGTGCATGCAATCGGTTCCCTGCTTGTTGGAAAACATATGAATTTGGACCATCGATAACAGAAGTCGCTACTTCTTCTTCACGGTGAGCAGGTAGGCAGTGCAAGAACATGTAATCCTTTTTCGCATGAGCCACCAAACTGTCGTTTATTTGAAACTCTTTGAATGCTTCGAGACGTGCGGCCGCTTCTTCTTCTTGCCCCATACTCGTCCAGACGTCAGTATAAACAACATCTGCATCTGTAACAGCCTCAACAGGATTCGTCGTTTCAAAAACACTTCCACCATTTTTTACAGCAATAGCTTGTGCTTTCACTAAAAGATTCGGATTGTATTCAAATCCTTTTGGTGTTGCGACAGCTACATGCATACCCATATGTGCTGCGGCAATGACCAGGGAATGTGCTACATTATTTCCATCCCCAATGTATGCTAACTTCATTCCCTCTAATGACCCTTTCACTTCCAAAACCGTTAGTAAATCTGCTAATGCCTGACATGGATGAAAAATATCCGTCAAGCCATTGATAACTGGAACCGAAGTATGTTGTGCCAATTCTTTCACCATTTCATGTGAGTTCGCACGAATCATGACGCCATCTAAATACTCAGACAGTACATGACCAGTATCATAAACCGATTCCCCACGCCCTATTTGCAAGTCGCGTGCATTCATGAATATCGCATGCCCACCTAGCTGGATCATTCCCACTTCGAATGAAATACGTGTGCGCGTTGAATGCTTCTCAAAAATCATACCGAGTGTTTTTCCCGCCAATAAATTTGGCATCTTGCCAGCTGCCATCTCTTTTTTCATAGTATCCGCTTTATATAATAGATACGCTACCTCATCACGCGTATAGTCCAGTAGTGTCAATAGATCTTTCCCTTTTAATCCTGCCAATATTTTAGTTTCGTCCAAGTCAATCATCACCACTTCTTCATCCCCTATCGTTTATTTCAATTGGTATCTCTGATTATATGTATGCATAATTATAAAGTCAAGTGTATCTTTATAGATGTTCATGAATAAAAAAGGCTTAAGCCATTTTACTGGCCTAAGCACACCTTTTAAATTTTATTCGAAAGTGATTTTATTTACAGTATCGCGGTCTAATTTCTTTATAACTGCGACAATCAGTTTCACCGTGTTTTCATAATCGTCTCGGTGTAGAATGCCCGCATGCGAATGAATATATCTTGTTGGTATACAAATCGCAAGTGATGGTACACCCTTTCCAGAAAGATGTATTGAACCCGCGTCCGTCCCACCACCTGGAATTGTTTCGAACTGATATGGAATACCATTTTCTTCAGCGGTATCGACTACTAGCTCACGCAATCCTTTATGTGAAACCATTGAAGCATCGAATAATAAAATTTGTGGACCATCGCCCATTTTTCCCGTCGCTTCTTTTGAAGTGACACCTGGCGTATCGCCAGCGATTCCTACATCAACTGCAAAACCGATATCCGGTTGAATTTTCGTTGCCGCCGTTCGTGCACCCCGCAGCCCAATTTCTTCTTGTGCAGCCCCGACGCCAAAAACGATATTCGGGTGTTTTTCGCCTTTAAGCGCTTTCATAACATCGATAGCGATTGCGCAGCCGATACGGTTATCCCATGCTTTTGCAAGGAGGTATTTGTCATTTTTCATCACTGTGAATTCAAAATAAGGCACTACCATATCTCCGGGCAGAATACCCCATTCCATTGCTTCTTCCTTTGAAGTTGCTCCGACGTCAATGAACATATCTTTAATATCGACAGGTTTTTTACGTGCTTCCGGTGATAATATATGCGGAGGTTTTGATCCTATAACACCTGTAATTGTATCGCCTTTGCGTGTAACGATTGTCACGCGCTGCGCAAGCATCACTTGTGACCACCAGCCTCCAACGGTTTGAAACGACAGGAAGCCTCTATCATCTATTTTAGATATCATGAATCCGACTTCATCAAGGTGACCAGCAAGCATGATTTTAGGTCCATTTTCTTCGCCCGTTTTCTTCGCAATCAAAGATCCGAGTCCATCCTGTTCGATTTCATCCGCAAATGGCGTTATGTACTTTTTCATCACTTCACGGGGTTCACGTTCATTTCCTGGAATCCCTTTAGCATCCGTTAACTCTTTTAGCATCGCTAATGTATCGTCTAATTTTGTCAATTACTTCGCCCTCCTAAATATGTCCCTATGAGTAGTATATGCGAAAAGTGAAGTGTTATCAAAAAACTAGGTTTTAATATATCCTTAAACAAAAATACCCCCCAACCAAAAGTTAGATTGAGGAATTTTAGTTTACATCAACTATCAAAAGTTCATTTTTTGGACGTGTATATAGTGAATTTCCTAGGTGGCTCTAGTGCTATTATAATAACTCTTTACGCAAATCGGCAGCGCTTTTTGGTGATAGTAAACCAGGTGCAATATCAAATACTGTTTTTGCGCCTGTTTCACCTTTCTCATTCAACCTGTAAGCTGCGCGTGCGTATGCAACGAGTACACTTGAAGTAAATTCGGGATTGCTACCCAGTTTTAGTGAATACTCCATTACTTGTGTATTGCCAACACCTGTCTTACCGCTACGAATTACAAAACCGCCGTGTGGCATTGCCGAGTGGTCCTGTTTCAATTCTTCTTCAGTGATAAAGGTAACAGTCGTATCGTAATCAGAGAAGTAGTCTGGCATTGTTACAATCGTGTTTCGCACTTCTTCAGCGTCAACGCCTTGTTCCAAGACCACATAGCATTCACGCGTATGTTTCTCACGCGTCGACAATTCTGGTAACGAACCATCCCGCACTCGATCGACTGCATCTGAATCAGGAATCGTATATTGAACAGCACCTTTTACACCATCAATTCTTCTGAGTGCGTCGGAATGTCCTTGACTTAACCCTTTGCCCCAAAATGTATACGTTTCTCCTTCTGATAATACTGCTTCACCGAA
The DNA here is from genome assembly GCF_056786515.1 of Sporosarcina sp. Y838. Classification (NCBI taxonomy): domain Bacteria; kingdom Bacillati; phylum Bacillota; class Bacilli; order Caryophanales; family Caryophanaceae; genus Sporosarcina; species Sporosarcina sp. Y838. Next base: position 59,607 of record NZ_JBXCJD010000005.1, read on the forward strand.
CAAACGATTGATGGAAAATAAACCCGGATCCCATCCGACGGAAATGATCGCGGTCTTACCATTCGGTTTAGCCGTTGCATCAACCGATTCAAAGTATCCTGGAATTTTTGCATGCGTATCAAAACTATCGACAGTATTGAAGAGAGCAGAAAGAGCTGGTCCTTGTTCCGGTAAATCATTTTTTGATCCTCCGCAAAGAATTAGGACATCAATATCTTCTGTATAATTTTGGATGTCAGACATCATATGAACAGGTATATTGCCATTCAGCAGTTTAACGTCCTCTGGCTTCCTCCTTGTAAATACGCTTATCAGTTCCATATCGTTGTTTTGAGCAATCGCGTATTCAACACCGCGGCCTAAATTTCCATAACCTGCAATTCCGACTCTAATTGTCATCGTTTTTATTCCCCTTTCGATCTAATGCTTTCAATTTCAGCAATTTACTATATAAGTTTATCTCTTTATTCGTCATCTTTCTATATAACTCATCTGCTTTTGCTAAAAAACATTCATCAATCAAGACAAATCCATATCCAGTGCCGCTTTGTCTAATCAAAGGAAGTGCTTCATACTTTAATGGATATCCGCCATCTTCTCTTAAGAACCCTTTTAATGATTTCATATATTTCATAATGGCACTATGAAGTTTTTCATTTCTATGCATCGGTTCTGATGATGTAAAGACGAATGTCGTTGATTCGCCATATGGACTGCTTCCTTCTGAATTCGCTGCATGTTCTGCAACCCATCCTGTAAAACGGCCATTGTCGGCCAATTGAATGATTTTATCAAAAACCGTACTTAAAATTTCATTTATCATAAAAGACAAGTCTGGTTCTTCTTCTATCAACTTTTCATTATCAAAGTGCATGACCCATCCTGCAGTCGTCATTTCACGATCCAAAACTGTTTCAATTTCAATATACGGACCCGGATTTCGTGACTCGTCATGGTACAGTTCTGCAAGAGTGATTTGCATATCATTCTGCACGGACTCCGGAATAGTCATAAGCATTTGCTTGTCTATCGTCACTAAATCATTTACTACTCTTCCAAAATAAAACGGAATTTCTTTCTGTATGCTTATCAATGCTGAAGCCAATCTAGACTTTTCATCGTCAGCACGAATATTTAGTTTAAATGGAATCGTCACCACATGACCAACGCTAGTCCAAATAACTGCTTCCATAAAAATCGCTTCGATGGATGAATACGCATGCTTCACTACAATTCCCGCTTTAACGACAGAATCCGCCTCAAAGTGATTTGTTTGAATAAATATTTCAATTGAAGTATCAGATGCAATATGTGCAATTACTGGTGATCCTAAATTGAATGATTGGTGAACATTCATATATTCAGGTTTATTCAAATCGGCAACTTGGCGTTCTGACAAATCCCTAGCGTAAAAAGGCTCGTAGTAATCCTCCAATTCCAGTTCAACAAAAATATACTGTTTTTCAATTTGCGCTTCATTCTTTGTATTATCTTGTTTGCTGAAAAGTTTTTTAAGGAAACTCATTCATTTCTCACCTCTTTTTCTATCAGATCTAAGCGTAATCTTATCGCTACAGTTCGTATAATGGCAAACCAAATGGATTGTTCACAATCTATCCTTTTCCCCTTAGCTCAAACTAATGCTAAAATATAGAACGGTATCTATATAATTGAAAAGAGGCTGCATTATGCGTGGGTTTGTTTACCTCATTGTATTTTTCTCGTTTTTCGACTTATTTTCACAACTTCCCGTTATGAGTCCATTTGCATTATCACTTGGTGCTACGCCATTCCTGGTAGGACTTGCGGTAGGTATCTATTCATTTTCTAACACAATCGGGAATGTCATTTCAGGTTTCATGACCGACAAACGAGGTCCATTCCTCATACTAGTACTCGGACTTTTTGCGACGGCGATTTCTCTCTTCCTCTACGCGTTTGTTTCTGGGCCGATGTCACTGCTCGGGGTGCGATTCGTTCATGGTTTTATGGAAGGACTAATTGTTCCCGCAGCCTTCACTTTCCTAGCAAATCGTGCAGAAGGTTCAAAACGTGGTAAAAGTGTTGCAATTTCGGGTGCATTCGTTGGAATGGCCGCAATTTTAGGACCTGCATACGGCGGTATTGTTGCTGCGAAAACAAGCACCTCATTCATTATGGCGGTCAACGGCGGGATTATGCTGTTGTTAGCAATACTAGCATTCTTTGTTCTTCGTTCTTATACATATGTACGAAAACAACCTTCACAAGGTGCTGGTGAATTCCAGGTTATTAATCTGTTCCAGCATCCCGGAATGGTCAGAGCTTTTGCTGGGGCATTCTTTTTAATGTTTTCACAAGGTGTACTAGCTCTTGTTTTACCGTTAAAAGTAGCTTCGCTCGGATTCGATACGAAAACGACGGGGTTATTATTAAGTACATTCGGCGTGGTTGCAATTCTAATCTTTTTATTGCCCATTAATCGAGTTTTTGACCGCGTACGACCGGTTGTGACGCTAGCATTCGGAATTGCACTCATGGGATTGAGTATGTTGTTCCTAAGCCAAATGGAAGAATTGAATTACTTGTATGTCGCAATGGGTATTTACGGAGCGGGATTTGCTTTCCTATTCCCATCGATCAACTCACTGCTAATCGATTCTTCGTCTGCTGAATTCCGTGGAAAAGCTTATGGTTATTTCTATGCATTCTTCTCAATAGGCGTTGTTGCTGGTTCGGGACTTATCGGCTTCCTCGACCTAGAATATCGAGGAGCATTCATGCTGACTGGTTTCCTCCTGCTGGCAGTTGCTCTGTATGCGTTAATTGGCTTAACAAAAAGAGAAGCTATTGACAAATCAGAGTAGGTCGTTTAATGTCAGATACGAAATGAATACCCTGTTCGGGAGAGGTTCATAGCGACCCTCTTAAAAAAACTATGGATAACGGAATTTAAGTCATGTGCATTCGATATGGCTCTTTTTTCCGGCGCCTATGGACCTCCCTGACAAATTTATGGGAGGTTTTTTAATTGGCTGGAAGAGATGAGGCAACACTGACCGACTTAACTTTACTCGGTAATCAAAACACAAAATACGTGTATGAATACAACCCTGACGTTTTAGAGTCAGTCGACAACATGCATATCAATCGTGATTATTTCGTGAAATTTAATTGTCCTGAATTCACTTCACTTTGCCCAATGACCGGGCAACCCGATTTTGCAACGATGTATATCAGTTTCATGCCAGACAAAAAGCTAGTAGAGAGTAAAGCACTTAAATTGTATCTCTTCAGTTTCCGCAATCATGGCGATTTCCATGAAGACTGTGTCAATATCATTATGAATGATTTAATCAAACTGATTGAACCACGTTACATCGAAGTATGGGGTAAGTTCACACCACGCGGCGGATTATCAATAGACCCTTATTGTAACTATGGTAAACCCGGCACGAAATATGAAAAAATGGCAGAACACCGGATGATGAATCATGATATGTATCCGGAAAAAGTAGATAACCGTTAAAATATTTAGCTTAAAGTAGTAAACGCTACCCCAATTGCTATGTGGATTTAAATTGTTGTCACCCGTTATTGATGAGCGGTTGGACTGTCCTTAACATCATTGAAGATAAATCAATTGTCTATTCAGAAGAATAAAGAGGCAGGTACTATCCCATTTTGGAATAGTACCTGCCTCTTTTTTTCAAAGTTCATCAAGCATTTTGCATTTGATAATTCTTGATTTCTTCCATGAACGGATCACCGTATCGTTCCAATTTTGCAAGTCCTACACCGTTTACTTCTAGGAACGCATCATTCGTGATTGGCATTCTTGCTGCCATGTCCCGTAATGTTTTATCGGAAAAGACAACGAACGGTGGTACACCGGCTTCTTGAGCCAGTTTCATACGAAGTGCACGGAGCTGATCGAATAACGGATCATCATTTGCGACTTGCATAGTAACAACAGAAACTTTGCGATGTACTGTCACCTTGCCTGTCAGTACATCTTTTCCTGCTTCACTAACATAAATGGTCGGAAATTGCCCATTTTCCACGCCAAGATAACTTTCCGAAATTATAAACTCTATGAAATCAGAAATGTCTTTAGCGCTGCGTCCCTTCATCAAACCATAGGTCGTTAATTTATCGAAACCGAATTCAATCACTTTCTTGTTCCGTGATCCGGTTAATACTTGCGCAATCATAGACTTACCAAATCGTTGGCCCATTCGAATGACGCATGACAATACTTTTTGAACATCTTCCGTGACGTCTGTACTTTCACGAGTGTCAGTGCAATTGGCACATCTTCCACAATCCACTACATCCGTCTCTCCGAAATACAAGATAATGAACTTTTGTAGACAAGTTTCCGTATGGCAATAATCAATCATGGACTGTAATTTCTCCAGCTCAGCGGGAATTCTGCTTTGGTCTTGCGATTGGTCAATTAAGAAACGTTGTGTTTGCACATCCTGCGATGAAAAGAGCACCGTACATGCACTATCGAGCCCATCACGGCCTGCACGGCCTGCCTCCTGATAATAACTCTCCATGTTTTTCGGCATTTGGTAATGAATAACGTAACGAATATTGGACTTGTCAATTCCCATTCCAAATGCATTCGTCGCTACCATAACAGCGGCTTCGTCATTTAAAAAGCGGTCTTGGCCGGATTGGCGTTCAATATCCCCAAGTCCAGCATGGTATTTTGCGACTTTCACTCCACTTCTTTGTAGAAAGTCATGCACTGAATCGACCGCTTTACGAGTCGCGGCATAGATGATACCCGCTTCCCCTTCATTTTTCCGAACATATTCTTTTACGAATTTCTCACGGTCTTGCCCTTTAACAACGGAAAAAGTTAGATTTGCTCGTTCAAAACCAGTCATTACTGTATTATTTTCACTAATTCCGAGCTGCTTGCAAATATCTTCCCGAACTGCCGGCGTAGCAGTAGCTGTTAAAGCAAGTAGAACCGGTTTTTTATCAAACAAAGAAACGATGCTACTAATATTTCGATAACTAGGTCGGAAATCGTGACCCCATTGTGAAATACAATGCGCTTCGTCGATGGCAACCATCGGAATTTTCATCAAACGCAACTGATTTTTAAAAGAGGGAGAGTCAAGACGTTCTGGTGCCACATAAAGAAGCTGATATTCACCCTGCACAGCTCTTTCCATCGTATCAAAGTATTCCTCCGATGACATCGAACTGTTGATGTATGCTGCCGGAATCCCAACTTGATGGAGCGCGTCAACCTGGTCTTTCATCAATGAGATTAGTGGTGAAATAACGAGGACAGTACCATCCATCACAAGTGCGGGAACCTGATAACAAACAGACTTACCGCCGCCAGTCGGCATAACACAAAGCATATCTTGATAATCCATAACACCACGGATTACTTGCTCTTGTCCTATCCTGAAAGAAGGGTATCCGAAATACGTTGTTAATATCTTTAATGCTTTTTCGATTTTTACCGTCTCCTTCCAATATATGTCGATATTAAAATGGCCTTAGTCAGAAACTGGGGACTAGACGAAGAAAAAAGCACCGGGTAATGGTGCTTTTTGTAGGTTTAGTTTTCAAAAAGCATACGTTCCTCGTCGCGGCTATGTATTTCATTGACGACAATCAAAGCGTGAAAATTGTGTAGTACAGCAGGGCTTAAATTTTCTTCTTCGCGCAATTGCTCAATGTCTTTCACAATAATTCGCAGTAAATCATGATCCCGTGTCAATTGAATAACTGCGTCCTTTAAGTCCGGGTTGCGTTCAGCAACTTCTCCGTAAAATCCTTGTTCTTCCGCATCCGCATGACTAATCACACGTGTCTTCCAATATTCAATCAAGTCATCTGCCGCTTGATTCGCTAATTCAAGATCTCCCTGTTTTAAGAAATCCATCATACCCTCTGTTTTACCGATTGCTCCTGAAAGTCCACCTTCATCTATCGCGCGGTGAGAGTGAAGTTGTTTGAGTGCAGGTCCAGCCATTTCAATCATCCTTTCATCTCGAGCATTTCTTTAAGAATACCAGATTTGAAGGCATAATGGAATGATTGCCAGGTTATCATTAGATCAATTTCGTTTTCAACACAGCTTTGCCTTCTGCCACTTCGATTTCTGCGTATGCGCCGTTGACAAATGTCATTTGAGGAGGCACATGTCCGATATCTGCATTGTAAACGATTGGAATACCTGTCAGCTTGGACAGTCTTTCCATTGCATCTACATCACTAAACCCACCTTGGGCGATTCCTGCCGCTGTCCTGCCGAATAGGATGCCTGCAGTATTATCCAACCAGCCTGCATTATGCATTTGAAGAATAGATCTATAGAAATCGGAAGCATCCAATTCACAATTCTCAAGCGCCCATACAATTTGATCATTCGCAACATATTTTTCCCGGAATGTTTTTACGTCCCCAAATGGCGTTCCAATAAGATGACGGATTGTGTCAATACAGCCAGCTAATAGTCGTCCTTCAAACCGAACAGGATGATCTCCTATCGTTTCCCATGCTGTCTCCATATCCAATTTAAAGACATAAGGATCTGGTGTTGCAAAATGCTGCCATTCTGATTGGAACTTTTCAGATGAATGCTGAATAATTGTATCCCCAGCGGATGCCTTAAGCACTTCCAGGAATTTCGAAGTAACTGGGTCCCATTCATCACTCCTTAAATCAACAAAATTTGTTCCATGAACTGTAGCGATGCCAGTTAATAGTGTAATCGTCAACAGCAATGTACTAGTATCCGAGTAACCCATTGCCCATTTCGGCTTCAATTCTTCGTAATTTATAAGCGGAAGAATTTCAGACAAAAAGTGGCCGCCCCATGGAGGGATAACCGCATTTATATTATCATCCGTCATCATATCTAGAAATTCCTTAACACGTATTTCTTTCGGTGCTGAAGTCAGTTTTTCATTCGTCCAGACAGTCTCCCCAAGGAGTACGGTGTATCCCCTTTTCTCAAATTGATGGGCGGCTTTTCTCAGCAGATGATGCAACTCACTTTCAACACCTGATGAAGTCGCGGTGACTCCGATTGTTTGGCCGATGCCTATTGGTTCAGGATAACGAATCATGGTCATTTCCCCTACTTTCAATGATCTTTTTATAATCGAGTCAATTTCATAATTGCTTATTTCGATTAAAAACCCTAACATTAACGAAATTTCATTATCGATTATTCTTTTGCATAGATAAGTTCCGTTGATTGTAACGGAATGCGGCGACTCCAGCGGGAACAGCGCGAGCTGAAAGCCCCGCAGGAACGCAGTGACGAGGAGATTGAAGCCGTGCCCGCGGAAAGCGTCCGCCTGGAGTGTAAATCAAGCTTTTATGATTTTAATACAAAATCCTCTATTATAGAATTGACTCAATCATCCATCTTTTTAATAAATCAGTCAACTATAACTGTGAAATTGAAATATCCCCCGACCGTTAATCCGATTGAGGGATAAACTATTATTATACATACCTCCGATAGACCTTATTCCGATCAAATGAATACACAACTTGTAAATTCTCTACATATGTTTCTAAATGAACAATCCGTCCCCACAATTGATAAATATAAGGGAGTACGTTTTCCAAATACTTTAAATCTAGTTCTGTACCTTCGTATTTATGCACTAAATACAACTCACCGTTTCGCAAGTAGTCACCATTCTCGACGACAATGAATGGAAACCCACCATTTACCCGCATAGAGACTAATTGGTTTCTGACATCTTCATAATCCTTGTTTGTAATTTCATAATTGCTTCCTTTTTTTTCAAAGAGATATAAGTCTTCCTTCTGTACCAACTCTTTTGTGACATAATTCCGGATAAATGATATATCAGATTCGACTTCCCTTACTTCAAAGATTTTCTCTCTACCGGAGTTTGGTCGAACGCCGAAACTCCTCATTTTTTCTGTTGGATGATTATATCTTTTTTCAATGTCTTCATATATCTTCAATCCCAGATAGTAGGGATTGATTGTTGTTTTAGAGGGTTGAATAACATTGGCGTTTAGTGTAGCAAACTCAATTGTCTCATCTGTCGATAAATCCATTTCCCTTAGAATCTTCTGATGCCAAAATGATGCCCATCCTTCGTTCATAATTTTAGTTTCAAGTTGCGGCCAAAAATAGAGCATTTCTTCTCGCATCATTGTTAATATATCGCGTTGCCATTCCTCTAGTTCACGGCTATATTGCAAAATAAAAAGCAAGAGATCCTTTTCTTGATTTATAGGTGTTTTCTCCCCTACTTTAGCTGCTTTTTTGACAATTGGTTTTTGATCTATATTCCATAAATCATCATATGGTGTTTTGCGAATGATTTCTTCATCATCATCCAAGTTTTGTTCATCATCCCGACGTTGAGGTCTTAAGATAGATGGATCAATATGTTCTTGAATAGCCAGGACTGCATCTAAAAAGCGTTCAACTTCTTCTTTACCATAAACCATTTCATAATTTGCAATTCGTTCTGCTGTTGCTGTCATACTCTCTACCATATCTCTTCTCGTATTTGAAAAACGGACATTGTTTTTGAAAAAATCACAATGGGCAAGTACATGAGCAACAATTAACTTATTCTGTATCAGGCTGTTCGTATCAAGTAGAAACGCATAACATGGATTTGAATTAATGACTAATTCATAAATTTGACTTAAGCCAAGGTCATATTGCAGTTTCATCTTATGAAATTGCTTTCCAAAACTCCAATGGGTAAAACGCGTAGGCATTCCATATGCACCAAATGTGTAAATAATATCAGCAGGACATATTTCATAACGCATGGGGTAAAAATCAAGGCCAAAACCAGTTGCAATTTCCGTAATTTCGTCAATTGCCCGATGAAGCGCTTTTATTTCCGTCAATCGAATCCCTCCAAGTTTTTATGGAAGAAACTTTTTAGTGCAAAGTAGACATCCCGTTTTTCTTTCAAAATATAATGACGGAATTTCGGATCATCGATTTTTTTAAAAGAAGACATCATTGTTGAAAAACGGTTATAAGCATTCACTTCACCGTACCCAAACATATTGGATACAGCCATCAGTTCTTGAACGAGTTTTATGCATTTATCATTGTCAGATGACATATTCTCTCCGTCAGAAAAATGAAAAGGAAAAATATTATAACGTGCTGGATTATATTTTTGTTCAATTAACTCAAGCGCTTTTATATACGCGGAAGAACAGATGGTTCCCCCACTCTCCCCTTTTGAAAAAAAGTCTTCTTCTGTAACCACTTTCGCCTCTGTATGATGCGCAATGAATTCAAATTCAACAGTTTCATATTTCGATCTTAAAAAATTGGCCATCCAAAAGAAGAAACTTCTTGCCATTGTTTTTTCAAAGTTACCCATTGATGCACTTGTATCCATCATTGCAAGTACAACTGCTTTGGACTCAGGTTTTTTGACATCATCCCAAGTCTTAAAACGTAAATCATCATTATGAAAAGGAGCTATTTCTGCTTTCCCCTTAATCGCATTCCTTTTGATGGCGGTTAATATCGTTCTTTTCTTATCAATGTTCCCGATAAGTCCCTTTTTACGAATATCATTAAACTCAATTTTTTCTGCTGTATTTTCAGCTTGTTCTTTTTGTTCTAGATTTGGTAATTCCATTTCACTAAATAAAGCATCCTCTAATTCAGCAATTGATACTTCAGCTTCATAATAATCTTGGCCTGCCTGGTCACCTGCTTGTTTCCCCGACCCCGCATCGCTTTTCCCTTTTGATCCATCTTTCGCAATTACATCGCCTACTTGACTATCTCCGTTACCTTGGCCAACATGTTTTGATTTTTCATGATTGTAACGGATTTTGTATTCATCTAGCGAGCGAATTGGTATTTTAATAACATCTTTTCCTTTTGACATGATAATACTTTCTTCACTGATTAAATCTGGTAAATTATTTTGAATGGCTTCCTTTACTTTATCCAAATGACGTTTCTGATCTTGATGCCCTTTTCGGTGGAGAGACCAGTTTTCCTGCGAGACAGCAAAATGTTCATTGTCTTTTTCATTCATCTTCATCCACACCCATCTTTTATACAATGTTTGCTGCTGATTTTAGAAAAGAACAAGACTAATGCTGCATCAGTCTTGTTCTTCTCCCTAAGATTACCGATTAAGCAGACTACCAACATAGCGTAATAATTCATTTGCAGATATAGAATTATATCCATATTCATCAATAAGCCTGGCAATTACTTCATTCACTTTTTTCAGATGCGATTCATCAGGTGTTTTAGATGAAGTCGTGATTTTGACGACATCCTTTAAATCGGCAAATAATTTCTTTTGAATGGCTTCCCGTAAACGTTCATGGGAATTATAGTCAAAACGTTTTCCACTTCTCGCATAGGCAGATAGTCGAATTAGAATTTCTTCTCTAAATGCTTTTTTAGCATTTTCCGATATCCCAATTTGTTCTTCAATGGAACGCATCAGTTTTTCGTCAGGATTCATTTCTTCTCCTGTTAAAAAGTCTCTTAGCTTATTTTTATTGCAGAAAGCCTCCACATTATCAAGATAGTTATCCATTAACGATATCGCGGACTCTTCATAAGAATAAACAAAAGCCTTTTGGACTTCTTTCTTAGCGATTTCATCGAATTCTTTCCGGGCGATAGAAATATAATTCATATATTTATCTCGGTCTTCCCTTGAAATTGAGGCGTGCTGATCTAAACCATCTTTCAATGACCTTAAAACGTCGAGTGCATTAATCGATGTTACTTCTTTACGGATGATTGCCGAGGATATACGGTTAATAACATAGCGCGGATCTATACCGTTCATTCCTTCGTTCGGGAATTCTTTTTTCAGTTCTTCCACGTCAATCTCATTAAACCCTTCTACGTTTTCTCCGTCGTAGAGACGCATTTTTTTTACAACGTCAATTCCCTGCTTTTTGGAATCCTCTAGTCGCGTCAAAACTGAAAATATAGCAGCCACTCTTAATGCATGCGGAGCAATATGAACATGTGTCATATCACTCTCCTTAATCATTTTTTCATAAATGCATTCTTCTTGACTCACTTTCAAATTATAGGGAATCGGCATGACAATAATTCGTGAGTGAAGTGCTTCATTCTTTTTATTGGAAATAAAGGAACGGTACTCTGTTTCGTTTGTATGCGCGACAATCAGTTCGTCAGCACTTATTAAAGCAAATCTACCTGCTTTAAAATTCCCTTCCTGTGTTAACGACAATAAATGCCATAGAAACTTTTCGTCCAGCTTCAACATTTCTTGGAATTCCATCATTCCTCTGTTCGCTTTATTCAGCTCTCCATCAAAACGATAGGCACGTGGATCCGATTCGGAACCAAACTCAGCAATTGTCGAGAAGTCGATACTCCCAGTTAAATCGGCGATATCCTGTGATTTAGGATCTGAAGGTGTAAAGGTTCCAATTCCTACTCGTTTGTCTTCCGAGAAGAAAATGCGTTCCACCAGGACATTTTCGATTTCTCCATCGTATTCTTGTTCTAACCGCATCGCATTCAATGGTGATAAACTGCCTTCAATGCGAACACCATAGCTTTCGAAGAAATCTTTACGCAAATATTGTGGTATCAAATGTAGTGGATCTTCATGCATTGGACAGCCTTTTATGGCATAAACCGCACCCGCATCTGTTTTGGAATAACTCTCCAAACCCCGTTTTAATAATGTAACGATTGTAGATTTCCCCCCACTAACGGGGCCCATTAACAATAATATCCGTTTACGAACCTCTAATCTTTTTGCAGCTGGATGAAAGTATTCTTCCACCAGTCTTTCTATGGACTCTTCAAGTCCAAAAATCTCTTTCCCAAAAAACTGATAAAGTCTATTACCATCTTTTTCAATCAATCCTGAGCTTTTAATCATATTATAAACCCGTGAATGTGCTGTTTGTGCGACTTCTTTTCTTTCTTTCACAATGGCCAAGTAATCTGCGAATGTGCCTTCCCACTTAAGCTTGTTTTCTTCTTCTCGGAAGCTTCTCACTTTGTTTAAGATATCCATCAATTTCCCTCCAGTCAGGGCATGGTTTTATCCATAGTATGCAAAGAAGGGAATTATAATGCCGAACAAAGCGAAAAGTGCCGCATCCAGAAACGATTCAATCCGTTTCAGATGCGGCACTTTTCTTGTAATTGACGTTAGGAACTTTAGTAAGTGAACTGAACATATTCGTAACCATCAGACCTGTATAAAGAGCAATAATACTCAAGACAAACGGTGTTCCACTTTCAGGGATACCTGGATAGATGACGAATAACGAACCAATAATAAGCCCTATAATTACTGCGAATGAAAGATACTTAAAATGCTCCAACAAATAGCTAACAGCTTTACTACTGACGATGAATCCAACCATTACACCTGCACCGAGTACGGCGATAATAGGGAAATTCAAATTCGATAATGCTCCAATTGCTGTCGAGTAGACACCTAAAATTAGTAAGATGAGCGAACCGCTAATACCAGGCAACAACATCGCAATACTCCCCGCCCAACCGGCTAAAAAAAGCCCAATAGTATTTGAAGCTGTCAAGTTTGTAATGGCTGTCGTATCTTGCGGTTTCATAAAGGCAAGTGAAGCTAGTGCAACACCGACAAGTAGAATGAGCAAGAAGTGTTTCCAGGTGAAATTCTTTTTGACACCTGCTTTTTTTGTAATGAAGGGAAGTACACCAAAAACCAGTCCCATAAAGAAAAAGTGTGTGGGTGCAGAGTAATTTACTAATAAATATTCAATCACTCTGCTGAACAGTAAAAGGGTTACTCCAATACCGATGCCTAAAGGCAATAAGAAACCAATATATTTTTTCCAATGGCGGCTAAAAAGGCCACTGATTGACATTAATAATTCATCATAAATCCCTAAGATGAACGAAATCGTTCCCCCGCTCACTCCCGGTATTAAATCGCTGATTCCCAAAAAGAATCCACGATACAAATTTCTCCATTGCATAAATAATGATCCTCCAATATCAATTGAATGCTCTCATTATAACATTATGTTCTTTTAAAAAGTATGGACAGAAATGGCAAAGTAAGCACTATACAATGTTTAGTACTTATTCCCTCTATTGCCATTGAATCCATTCCGTTTAGAGGAATAACCGCTCCTTATTTCTTGCATTGATTTCAGCTGCTTGGATAAATAAGTACACCATTCTTCATCATAACAAAAAATCGCCTAAACAGAATTACAATTGTTTAGGCGATTTTATTTTATAGCGCGTGAGTTTTATTTCGGTGTAATTCGATAGCTTCCATGCGCATGTCATATTCTTCTACGGTCAAGTTATGTTCAACGAAGTAACGGTTGCGCGGATGTGTACGACATTCATCCGTACAACTACGCATATACAAATGCTCGTTTTCTTCGGAACAAATGATTTTCGCGTTACATACAGGGTTCGCACAATTTACATATCGCTCACACGGTGTACCATCGAAATGATCACGGCCTACGATTACATGCTCTACCTGATTGATTGGAACAGCGATACGTTCGTCAAATACATAACATTGTCCGTCCCATAGTTGACCTTGGGCAACAGGGTCTTTTCCGTAAGTGACAATCCCGCCATGCAATTGTCCAACATCCTCGAATCCTTCTCGTACAAGCCAACCGGAAAACTTCTCACAACGAATACCACCTGTGCAATACGTTAGAATTTTTTTCCCTTCGAACTGTTCTTTATTAGTACGAATCCAATTTGGCAAGTCTCGGAAATTTTCGATTTCAGGACGAACCGCACCACGGAAGTGTCCTAGGTCAAACTCATAGTCATTACGTGCATCGATAACAACTGTATCTTCATCTTGCATCTGTTTAAAGAACTCTTCAGGACTTAAATAGTTACCCGTCAATTCATTTGGATCAATATCATCTTCCAAACTCATATTGACAAGTTCTGAACGCTCGCGGACGTGCATTTTTTTAAATGCATGTTCGTCTGCAATGTCAATTTTGAAAGCAATGTCTTTGAATCGTTTATCATTCTGCATCATTTCCATATACCTGTCTGTTTGTTCAACGGTTCCAGAGCATGTACCATTAATTCCTTCATTTCCTGCAAGAATTCGACCTTTCAAGCCGATTTCATTACAAGCTTTCAAATGCTCAATAACAAATGTTTCAGGATCTTCAATCGTTACATATTTATAATATAGAAGAACCCGGAATGTACCTTTTTCCATTTTTTCCAACCACCTTGTTTTTATAATTGCATGTTATAGCAACAACCGGCTCGAATAATTCACAAATAATTGTAAACATACAAAAGCGCACCCGTATTTGCAAAATAAGGGACTGAGATATTATATCACAAGTTAACACGTAAAAAAAGTATTTTTAATGTAAACAAGTTACCTATATATGATAAATAATGGAAATGATTAGAAAGCCCATTAATACTGCTTCTGCGCTTTGCGGATGCCTCCCGCGATAGTCAATGTTAGATATCGCATTTCGTTATCGAGGATTAAATATGTAATTTAGAGTGCCATAAAATGAGAAAATGTGATCAAAAAAATATCCCTGTACAAGGAATGAAATAGATTTCCTCCTAATACCGCTTCGCCGCTTTGTGGATGCCTCCCGCGATAAGCCGGATAGAAGTTCAGGGAGGGATTGAACTATATCTCTCCATCAGTCTTATCGCTCCGGCTACCACGAAGTCGCGCCTGCGCTGGATAAATCTATGTAGGAAAGCACATTTTGTTATCGGGGATAAGACCTGTAGCCTGTAGTGCGTCTTTCTTCAATGAAATTAGTATCATATAGTAATCACATTATAATTTCAGTCTTTACATCTCAAAATAAAAACTTTCCCGATAATGCACACACCAGCGAAAGCGCGGCAAAGGGGTCGCCGAAGCCGTGAGACTGGATGCGAAGCACTAATCCTGGCTCACGGCGAAAGGCATCGAGGGTACTGAAAAAGTTCTTTTTTATAGTAAGAACTAGTTGATTGTAGTGAAGAGCGGCGACTCCAGCGCTAGCGTTGGGAGCACGAGGGAAGGATGCCTTAATTTCTGCAAAGAAAGCAGAAATACGGCCAATCGAACCCTTCGCTGTTCGATTGGCTGAAGCCGTGCCCGCGGAAAGCGTCCGCTCGGAACGGAGATCAACGGCATTGAAGGAAATCGGACTTTTTCAGTGGCTTCAAAGGCATTCCCAAAGCGCGAAGCGTTATACAATCCACACTCAGACCGGCTTACTCTCTCAATAGTAAACACTCCGTCACAGGTGCGGCAAAGGCATTCCCAGAGCGCCGCAGCGCAGTAGAAGGAATTCTTTATTTCATACCATATACAATTTATAAATCCCCTAGATGCTTCCATTTCAATCATGTATACTAGAATAGTATATTAAATGATAAAATCTGACAAAACATCTACTTTTCCCGAAACTATTAAAGAGTTTCATCCGTCTAACTTTCTATACATAGTAAAGGAGTCTTTTCCATGAAAAGAAAGTACCAAAAACTCCGTTCCTGGATCAATGTTACATTTTCAATTATCATCGTTACATTGACTGTGTCTGCCATCTATTTATTTTCCTTGACTACTAAAAATGAAGCTGCCACTCTTCCTGAAAACAAACTTGCTGCAAAACCAACTGAGGTTATTATCGATACAATTGATTCTCACTATGCAGGTATTAAAATAAGTACTGAAACGTCGAATGATCTATATAAGCCGTATGCGATCCAGTATCCACAAAGCTTTCATAGCACATTCAACAATGATATTTCACAATACATAAAAAAAGCTAAACAAAACTATTTGACTACAGATGAGTTAGAAAGTTTAGATCAAGAGCTAGTGACAATCGAATCAGATTCTGAGAGTAAACGGGTTGCCCTCACCTTTGATGATGGACCTGATCCAAAAGTGACAATTCAAATTCTAGATACATTGGATAAATACAATGCCAAAGCAACTTTCTTCATGCTCGGGAGCCAGGTTGAATGCTATCCTGAAATCGCAAAAAAAGTGCAAGAAGCAGGTCATGAACTCGGTAACCATACGTGGAAACATCCTGACTTGACGAAAACGGGAGTCGAAAAAGCACGAAATGAAATCAGTCGTACTTCTTCTATCATTGAGGATGTCACTGGACAAAAAGCGACTGTATTCCGCCCTCCTTATGGTGCGATTAATAAATCAGTCCGCAACCAAACAGATTTACCTGTAATTCTATGGGATATTGATACACTGGACTGGAAACATCGAAATTCGAATTTACTGCTCACACATATCAAAGGTCAAACCAGAAATAGAAGTATAATCCTTATGCACGATATTCACCAATCAACTGCTGATGGACTTGATGCCGTTCTAGCTTATTTGAAGAGCGAAGGATATATATTCGTTAAAACTTCAGAATTATAATTAGGAAGGATTCCCCTGAACTTTTGTTCAGGGATTTTTATTTATCTACCTCTTTGTTCTATACTAAATAGAACAAAGAGGCTATAATTAAATTAAATTAGTTATAAGGAGGGTACCATATGTTCATCCAAATCGAAGCGGATGCGGATAAACCGATATATGCACAATTAGCTTCTCAGCTTATCGAAGCAATTGCACGCGGAACACTTATAGGTGGAGAAACACTCCCCTCTGTACGGACATTAGCCGCCGACCTAGGCATGAATATGCATACTGTCAATAAGGCATACCACGAACTCGAAAAAAAGGGGATAATCCGTATCGTTCCGAAATCTGGAGCTATTGTCAATGAACTCTTGACGAACGATATTAATAAGTTAAACCTTGAGAGAATTACTGAGGAATTCAAACCGATTGTTGCTGAAGCAATCGTGCTCGGGATGAAACCAAAGGACATTAGCAACCTTATTTCATCTATCATTTTAAATATTCAGGAGGTATAAGTATGGTACTACCTTTATTTCTAATCATTATTAGCTTTATTACTATAATGCAGTCTGCTACTCCGTTTTTATTAAAAGCCACTGTTGTGTTTGGCGTAACAGTTCCAGAAGGTTTTACAGACGATTCAACGATTATATCCTATAAAAGAATATATGCAGTTGTTATTTTCATTACAGGTTTCGCTTCACTATTCACTTATTACTATTGGGTAAGTAACAGTAATCTATCAGAAGTAACAATTGTCTTAACAGGATTAGCAGTTCAATTTGGACTCCTCTTTTTGAGTATGGGTCTCTACTTTTACTTTCACGCACAAACAACGCGACTTAAACAAAGAAATCAATGGGGCGCAGATTTGAAACAAATTCGAATCGCTGAATTAGCAATTCGGACGAAAGTCGAGATGCTTCCTTCTTACGTATATGCAGTACCAATGTTAATTACAGTTGGGCTAATCGCCTACACTGCCACACAATACAACAATATGCCCGACCTGATTCCTACACATTGGGGAGCGAACGGTCAAGCCGATACTTTTAGTGAAAAAACACCTTTTTCAGTAATTGCTTTACTTCTTATATTACTAATAATGCAAGCAATGATGGCTGGTATTAATACATTTACAAAACAATCAGGAATCAGATTAAGTGCAGTAAAAAGGAAAAAATCAAAAGTTCAACAATTATCATTTCGAAAATATACCAGTTGGTTTATATACATGATGACTATTCTCATGACTATTCTTTTCGGATTCATTCAACTTGCTACGATTCATGATGGTCTTGGTGATGCTGCACTAATGCTTGCGTTACCACTCGGCTTTCTCTTAATTACCCTTCTAGCGACAGCCATCTATGCATTTAAAGTTGGACAGAGCGGCTCCCGGATTGAAGTAGAATTAGAGGACGAAACGATTACCGGTATTACAGATGTCGATGATGATGAGCATTGGAAATTCGGAATCTTTTATGTGAATCGAAATGACCCTTCCGTTTTTGTAGAGAAAAGATTCGGTATCGGATGGTCGATTAACTTTGGGAATCCAATCGGATATGTAATCATATTCGTTCCCCTACTGCTCATTTTAGCTATCTCCTTTCTTTTGTGATTTAAATTCCTTATTTTTTTCGATTACTATTAATTATTGCAAACAAAAAACGCTGAAAAACTACTTTCAGCGTTTTTTATATTGTTCCAGCACAACAACCAGCAGTAAATGGCCTAAGCTGTTCATAGATTTCGACGTGTCGAATGTGAGATCACTTGAAGAACAATTTCTAAAGATTTCAATCCATTAAAGCTCAATCGCACTTTTCAGTTTCAGAATAAGGCCATCCCATCCACCTGACATACGTGAGCGTACCTCTGCATGTTCCTCGCCAAACTCTGTCTGTTTGCTTTCTTCCCATCCCGCATGGACTAGAGTTACTTCTGTTTGACCGTCTTTTTCTATCAATTCAAACGTGATAACCCACTCCTCACTCCACTTAAAAGATAAACGGTTGGGTGAATTCACTTCAGTTACTTTACATATTGAATTTCCCCATGGACCCGCTTGTAGGATAAACTCTTTGCCTTCAATCGGTTCCATATCATTCGGCATAAACCAGGCACCTATTCCTTCGGATGTTGCGACGTATTTCCAAGCTTTTTCAATAGGAGCATCGATAGTTATGCTCTTTCTTATTTCAGAGAACCGATCATTAATGTTAATTGACATACTAAAAACCTCCTGAATAATAAGTACAACCATTAGGTTCTATATTTAACTATATAAAACCTAATAGTCGCAAGTTTAGAATTAATTCTTATAGAGATCGTGCTCTTTAATATAATGATAGCAAGAATCAGGTAACAGATAACGGGGTTCTCCGTTCATAGAAAATTCATCCCGAATGTAAGTAGAGCTAATTTCCATAGATAGACCTTTATCAAGCAAGTGAAAAGTCTGTCCGTCGTCATTATTTCTTAAGATGGCTGATTTACTGATTGCCTGTAGCATATTTACTCCTTCACGTGCCATTACAATGAATTTATTTTCATTCACAAGTGATTCAGAATGCCCCCATCTACCAGCACCGATATCGACTAGTAAATCCGCTCCCATAACGAAATAAATTTCATCATTTTTATAGAGTTCCTTGAAATAAATAAGTGTTTCATATGTTGTAATTTTCCAGCCCTCTTGTTTCATTTCATAATCATCGGCAATGAATTTATCATTGTTTCGAATTGCCAGTTTAATCATATTCCACCGGTGTTCATCAGCTGTTTTCATTTCTTTGTCTTTTCTTTTATTCGATGAAGGAAGGAATATAACTTTATCCAATTTACAACGGTGAGCAACTGTACTTGCCGTCCACAAATGTACATTCGTAATTGGATCGAAAGACGAACCATAAATACCTATTCTAGCCATATCATTCATCTCCTCAATTCACTCATTTAGCCTTCCCAATATGTTGCAGCCAAGCAGTTGTTTGTTAAATAACCTCTATACCTAAAGTGTTTTGAAAATGCCCTAGTGCCCAGTCATGCCCTGCTGCATTAAAACTTGCAACTCCCTGTTCATGAACAATGATTTTAAACCCTTTGTTGTATGCATCGATCGCTGTGTGAAGAATACAGATATCGGTACAAACGCCCACGAGGTGAACCTCATTGATGCCACGTTCACGTAATTTAATTTCCAAATCTGTCCCTGTAAAAGCAGAGAACCTGGTTTTGTCAATCCATAAAACATGATCTTTGTCTTTAAATTCTTGATAAATATCATTTAATTCACTGTATAGTTCACGTCCCCCTGTACTTATGATGTTATTTGGTGGAAATTGTTTCGTTTCTGGATGATACGGGTCGTTTTCTTTGTGTAAATCGATTGGAAAAACCACCAGCTCTCCAGAATTGATGAATTGCCTTGTTAAACTACAAATATATGGTAATAACTTTTGACCCGATTCACCGCAAGTTAATTTGCCATCGGGTGCAACAAAATCGTTAGTATAATCAATGTTCAGTAATGCTCTTTTCACAAATAAATCCTCCTCTATATTAACAAAGTCAATAGTAAAATTTAATTTTTGATGTATTTAACATTAAGCGTTGTCATCTATGATTGAAAATGAATTCAGTATTAACGGAATGTTACTAATTTTTCTATTACTAGTCAATAAAAAAACCGCACAAGGCGGTTTTTATAATTTGGTGTCAAGTTCTATTCAACTAAAGATACTTGTACTATGAAGCGGTTGTAATCTCGCTTTCGGATCGACGTAAGCTTTTGCATGATTCACAGCGATTGGAGCTTCACCTAGTCCGACAGCAATCAATTTCACTTTGCCATCATAGTTTGTAACATCCCCTGCCGCGTAAATCCCTTCGATGTTGGTCTCCATACGAGAATTAACCATAATTGAGTTACGGTCCATTTCAAGACCCCAATCCTTCAATGGTCCAAGAGATGATATATTTCCGTAGTTAACAATTAAATGATCGATGTCAAGATGTTCTTCAGTGCCATCTTTTTCTGCTAAGACTACTTTTTGAACTTTACCATCTTCACCATCAATCAATTTTACCGCTCGAGACGTCTTCACAGTCACTTTGGATTCCATTAACTGATTAACACTCGTTTCGTGTGCTGTAAAGCGTTCACGGCGATGGACGAGTGTCACAGTGGATGCAATGTCTTCCAACATAAGTGACCAATCGACTGCTGAATCCCCGCCTCCGCAAACAAGAACATTTTTATCCTTAAAAATCGTTAAATCTTTAATACTGTAATGAAGGGTATTCCCCTCAAAATGGACTTCTTCGGGAAGACCGATTTTGCGGGGTTGGAAAGCCCCGATTCCTGCTGTCAATAGGATGGTACGTGTTAAGTGAACACCTTTATCCGTTTTCAGGATGAAGTGATCTCTTTCACGCGTCGCTGATAAAGCAGTTTCGCCAAGAAGGATTTCAGGTTTCGCATAATGTGCTTGTGTAACAAGATTAGCGACAAAGTCCTTTGCAAGAATTTTTGGAAATCCGCCCACATCATATATATCTTTATCAGGATACAATTCAATCAACTGACCACCAAGCTGTGGCAAACTATCTATGATTTTCACCGACATTTCCCGCATACCTGCATAGAATGATGCAAAAAGCCCCGTCGGCCCTCCCCCAATAATCGTAATATCAACTATTTCATTATCCATATTCAAACACTCCAATTAGATTAGTCTTGGATATTTTCGTTTCTATCCACTTTCCATATTATCTAACATATTACCACAAAACACACATAATTCGAATTGAGTCTGCTGATTTATTATATGTGCAGAAATCTTCACATACTGTGTTCGTACATTAGTGCTAAAACTTCCACTGTAGTAGATCCACTTTCAGCTTTAAACCTCCATATACCAAAGAAAAGCCTGCACACATAATAATCATGTGTACAGGCTTTTTAGTTGTATTATTCGCGGTGTGTTCTGCAATATTCAAGAACAATTGCTTTTTCGTCGTCTTCCAATTCAAAATCAAGAACTTTTTCACTTGTACGTTCAAAAAAGTGATAAGATGCTATCCGTCCTTCATCCTCGTCAACTGCAAAAATCACGCGAAGCCCTGTTCCACCTTCAGAATAAAGCTCGTCTTCCTCGTCCAAATCAATGTACAATCGGTACTCAAAACGTTCTCCAGCAATGATCCCAGTAGGATCGTTAATTTTTTTGATAATGTACTCAGTAATTTCCATAGCAGTATCAACCTCTCACTTACAAATTCACGGCTACAATGCCATTACCCCCCATAATACATCATAGAGCACTAAAAGGGGAACTTTGGCGCTTAAATTACTTTTTGAATAATTTAACCAGTTCATTTACTAGAAGCGGTATTAGGCTAAGTACACCAATAATTATCCATTCCTTTAGTCCAAGTGATTGCACACTAAAGACTTTCGCAATTGGACCGAACGTAACGATAATTACCTGTAACACAACCCCTAGCAAAATTGAGTATATTAAAAACTTATTCTTAAAAATACCAGCTTTGAATACAGACTTGTTCATCGATCTAAAGTTGAGTGAATGCACCAGCTGAGAAAAACTCAGGCCGATGAAAGCCATTGTCTGTCCATGTACGAGAGCACTTTCCGGAATGGTGGCTGAAAACATAGAGATAAAACTGCCCGTGTACTCGCCTGACATATAGATGCCCATCATAAAAGCGACGAGTGTAATTGCCCCAATCAAAATACCATTTAAAACTAGAAACGATATGGAACCACTGAATATACTCTCTTTCCGGTGCCTCGGTTTTTCTTTCATTACACCAGTTTCTTCAGGATCGACCCCCAGCGACAGCGCAGGAAATGTATCCGTCACCAGATTGATCCATAAGATATGAATTGGGCGCAAGAGCAACGGCCACCCTAGTAATATTGCAGCGAAAAGCGCAATTATTTCTCCTAAATTACACGATAGCAGAAAAATAATGGACTTCTTTATATTACGATAGATGGTACGCCCTTCTTCGACTGCTTTGACGATTGATGAAAAATTGTCATCCGTTAATACCATATCTGCAGCACCTTTTGCTACATCTGTACCTGTTATCCCCATTGCTACGCCTATATCCGCGGCCTTTAATGAAGGTGCATCGTTAACACCGTCACCTGTCATTGACACGGTATGGTCCTTCGCTTTAAGTGCTTGCACAATTTTAACTTTGTGTTCCGGCGAAACGCGAGCATATACATTAATTTTCCCGGTTTTTTCAATTAATTCCCGTTCTGACAAAGCATCAATTGTTTTTCCCTCGATTACTTCCGATTGTTGAGTTGCGATTCCAAGTTCTTTTGCAATCGCAAATGCTGTGTCCTGGTGATCACCCGTAATCATAACGGTACGTATGCCTGCCGATTTCGTAACTTTAATCGCATTCTTCACTTCTTCACGAGGGGGGTCAATCATTCCGACAAGACCAAGAAACACCAATTGTTCTTCTGCATTGTTAAGTTCGTCGGTATTTATAGCTGCCATGAATTTATAGGCAGAACCCAATACACGCAATGCTTTCGAAGACATGGATTTTGCAGCATTAAGAATTGCTTCACGGTCTAGCTCATCAATAATTTTGGGTCCTTCAGCTGTTTCGATATGTGTACATTTCGGCAAAATCCCATCAACGGCACCTTTAGTATGTGAAATAATGGACTCCGCCGCTTGATGTACCGTAGTCATCCGTTTACGATTTGAATCGAATGGAATCTCAGCAATTCTGGGATAACTTGCTTCCAGTTGTCCTTTTTCCAACCCAGTTTCCACCGCTGCTGCAATAAGCGCGATTTCTGTTGGATCCCCGGTTTCTTCATTTTTTGTATATGTTGCATCATTACACAATGCGATATTTTCAAATAATCGTTTCTGTACAGGCTTTTTAAGATCTGCTTCATCTAATTTGCTTAATGTTCCTTCAGTATAAAACGTTGTAACTGTCATTCGATTCTGAGTCAATGTACCGGTTTTATCTGAACAGATTACGTCAACTGAACCCAGCGCTTCCACAGCAGGAAGCTTTCGAATTATGATGTTTTGTTTAATCATCCTTTGCACACCGATTGCGAGAACGATTGAAACGATTGCAGGCATTCCTTCAGGGATAGCCGCAACCGCTAGACTGACAGCTAACATGAACATTTCCAAATACCCGCGGCCTTGCAACACACCTATTCCAAATATGATGACGCAAATGACAACAGCTGTCATCCCCAGGTATTTTCCCAATTGTGCGAGACTTTTCTGTAAAGGTGTCTCTTCATCCACTTCACTATCAAGCATAGATGCAACTTTTCCTATCTCGGTTTTCATACCTGTTGCAATTGCCACGCCAGTTGCACGTCCATATGTAGCTAATGTCGACATGAATGCAATGTCTTTTCTATCTCCGATGGGCATTGAGCTGTTACCTTCGAATTGTGAATCTTTTTCTACTGATACGGATTCACCTGTCAACGCCGCCTCTTCAATTTTCAAATTCACTGACTCAATTAGACGGATATCACATGGCACGTACCTTCCGGCATCAAGAAGAATTACATCACCTTGGACAACTTCTTCAGACGGTATTTCTTTCTGTACACCGTCCCTTCTAACTAGCGCTTTGGGAACTGCCATGTTTTTTAACGCCTGCAGTGCATCTTCTGCCTTTGATTCCTGGATAACTCCTACAACCGTATTGATAAGGACAACAAGTCCAATTATTAAGGAATCCGCCAATTCTCCAAGAATGCCAGAAATAACAGCTGCAACAATCAGCACGTAAATTAAGACATTATTAATTTGTGCAAAAATACGTTGAAGCAGCGAACGGCTCTTTGTTCCTGTTAGTTTATTCGCACCGAATTCAACAAGTCTTCTCTTCGCTTCTGCTTCACTTAAGCCAATTTCAATATTTGTATCAATGAATTGATCAGTTTGCTTTTGCAATTTTTTACCCCATCTTTTATAGTTTTAATTTCAAACACTTGTCATACGGAATTCCTTTCATTGCTTTTCTCATATAATCTAGTGTAATAATATATATTTCTTTGCAATATTCCGGAACATCGTGAACAATAGAATCAGTGGAATATTTCACTAGTATAAATCAGGGGGAATTATCTTGATAAAATTTGATGACTATCAATACGCTAGACCTGAAATGGAAAGTGTAAAAGAAGATTTTTTTAGACTTCTTGAGGATTTTCGTTCTGCAAGTTCATATGAATTACAAAATGAAGCCATTGAAAAAATTAACGCAATCGGAAAAGACTACTCAACGATGGCCAATCTTGTCTATATCCGTGCTTCCATCGATACAAACGATGAATTCTATCAAAAAGAACGCGATTATTTCGATGAAATCGGACCTGAGTATCAAGAACTTGAAACTGCTTACTATAAAGAACTTGTCACCACTTCTTTTAGGGCGGATCTTGAAAAAAAATGGGGTAGCCAACTATTCGCACTGGCTGATAACTCCATTAAATCATTTTCACCGAAAATCGTCAGTATGCTTCAAAAGGAAAATAAGCTGGCTTCCGATTATTCTAAACTGGTTGCATCCGCGCAAATCGAATTTGACGACAAGACTCTGACTCTTGCTCAAATGGGTCCATATGCGGAGTCAACGGATCGTTCCGTTCGTAAAGCCGCTATGAAAGCTACGTACACTTTTTATTCGGATAACGGTGTGAAGTTCGATGAAATTTATGATGAACTTGTCAAACTACGTCATGAAATTGCTACCACTCTTGGCTATAAAAACTTTGTTGAACTCGGCTATGTGCGCATGAATCGTATTGACTATGATGCCCAAATGGTGAAAAAATTCCGTGATCAAGTTCGTGATCATATCGTCCCACTAGCCAGTCGTCTATACGAGCGCCAAGCAGAGCGCATTGGTGTGGATAAGTTAAAATTTTATGATCAATCCTTAGACTTCTTAACAGGTAACGCAACACCTCAAGGTTCACCTGATTGGATTCTTGAAAATGGTAAAAAGATGTATGCTGAGCTTTCACCTGAGACAGACACCTTTTTCAAGTTCATGACAGATAAAAACCTACTTGACATTGAAGCTAAAACTGGAAAAGAAGCCGGCGGTTATTGTACTTTTATCGATAACTACGATTCACCATTCATCTTTTCCAATTTTAATGGGACATCTGGTGATATTGACGTATTAACGCATGAAGCCGGACACGCATTCCAAGTTTTTTCTAGCCGAGACATTGGAATACCTGAATATATGTGGCCAACATATGAAGGCGCCGAAATCCATTCAATGAGTATGGAATTCTTTACATGGCCCTGGATGGAACTGTTTTTCAAAGACCAAACGGATAAATATAAATTTGCACACTTAAGTAGTGCGCTACTCTTTTTACCCTACGGCGTCGCAGTGGATGAATTCCAACATGCAGTTTACGAAAATCCTGAAATGACAGCCGAAGAACGAAAAGTAGCTTGGAAAAGAATAGAAAAAATATATCTTCCAATGCGTGACTATGATGGCTTTGAATATTTGGAATCCGGCTCCATCTGGCAACGTCAAGGTCATATTTACGAAAGTCCATTTTATTATATCGATTATACACTTGCACAAATTTGTGCGTTCCAATTTTGGAAACGCTCGCTCGAAAATCATGAATCAGCATGGAATGATTATTTACATCTTTGCACCCTTGGCGGATCAAAATCATTTACTAAACTTGTTTCCGAAGCAAATTTAATTTCACCATTTGAAGATGGCTGTGTTGAATCTGTTATCGGAACAATTGAATCTTGGCTAGATTCGATTGATGATAAAGCACTTTGATAATAAACCACGCGGCTGTCCTAGCATTTTAGGTCAGCCCCGTATTTAATACAGATACGTTTTCAATAATTATATTAAACCAACTGCATTGCCTTTTTCATCGATATCCATTTTGAGTGCTGCCGGAACTTTAGGCAAGCCCGGCATCGTCATAATGTCCCCAGCCAAACAAACTAGGAATCCGGCTCCAAGTTTCGGAATAATTTTCCTTACAGTAATCGTAAAGCCTTCAGGGCTTCCAAGTAATTTAGGGTCATCTGCAAATGAGTATTGCGTTTTAGCCATGCATATCGGCAATATATCCCATCCATTTTTCTCAATTAGCTCCAGATCTTTTAATGCCTGGTCAGTAAAAGTGACACCCAATCCTCCATAAACTTTTTGAACAATTTCAGTTATTTTATCGTTTACAGATTGTTCAACATGATAGATCGGGGCAAAGTTGTTTGGCTCAGCTAATAGCTTTAACACTTCTTGTGCTAATGCAATACCCCCATCTCCGCCATGTTCCCAGACTTCGGTGAGTGCTACCCTTACATCATTATTTTCACACCATTCGAAGATTGTTTCCAGTTCAGAGTCCGTATCAGTAATGAATTTATTCAGAGCGACGACTGGCTGGACACCGAATGCACGAATTGTATCTATATGTTTTGCCAGGTTCATCATTCCATCAGTGACTGCCTGAACATTTTCTCCCGCTAGTTCGCCTTTCGGCACACCTCCATGCATTTTCAGCGCACGAACCGTTGCAACGATAACGACCGCATCAGGAGCAAAACCACCTTGACGCGCTTTTATATTCATGAATTTCTCAGCGCCTAAATCGGCTCCAAAACCAGCTTCCGTAACAACGATTTCGGCAAGTTTACGTGCCATATTGGTTGCAATTAACGAGTTACAACCGTGTGCAATGTTAGCAAAAGGACCTCCATGGATAAGTGCCGGCGTCCCTTCAATCGTCTGAACGAGATTTGGTTTGAATGCCTCTTTTAATAGAAGTGTGAGTGCACCATGAACTCCAAGATCACGCACTGTAACTGCTTCATTGTCGTACGTATAACCGATTACAATCCGTGCAATCCTATCTTTCAAATCTTCCAAGTTTGTCGCCAGACAGAATACGGCCATTATTTCAGATGCCACAGTAATATCGAAACCCTCTTCTCTAGGCACTCCCTGTGTAGGGCCACCCAGTCCGATTGTCACGTTACGCAAAGCGCGATCATTCATATCCAGGACACGCTTCCAAGTAATTCTTCGCGGGTCAATACGGAGCACATTTCCTTGGTGAAGGTGATTATCAATCAAAGCGCTTAGTGCATTATTTGCAGTCGTAATTGCATGAATATCACCGTTAAAATGCAGGTTAATCTCTTCCATCGGCAATACTTGTGCATAACCACCGCCTGTAGCACCACCTTTCATCCCCATAACAGGTCCAAGGGATGGTTCACGCAAAGCAATCATCGCCTTCTCCCCAAGCTTCGAAAGAGCGTCAGCGAGTCCTACCGTCACAGTAGATTTCCCTTCACCAGCTGGAGTTGGGCTGATTGCAGTAACCAAAACAACTTTCCCATTCAAACTTTCTTTATTTAATTTATTTCCATCAATTTTAGCCTTATATCTTCCATAAGGTTCTACAGCTTCTTCCGGGATACCCGCCTTTTCAGCTATAGTCCAAATTTGCTGCATTGTAGCTTGTGATGCAATTTCTAAATCCGTAAGCGGTAATACTTTTTCAGTCATATATGCTACATCCTTCCTTTGCCTTAATTATATACCAATTATGATTTTAGATAGATTGTACTTTATGATACCCTGTAAACATTAATAACCATTCTCTATTAATTGTTATTCTGATACTTGAATTACCACTTTTCCAAACTGATTACTGTTTTCAATATAATCAAAGGCCTCTGCAGTAGCATCCAAATTGAACACTCTATCGACAACGGGATGTGTCCCGTATTTTTCAACATGCGCAATCATGTCGCGCAATTCTTCTCGGCTCCCAAGTGTTGAACCAAATAGCTGGTATTGCCCATAGAAAAATGCCCGTAAATCCAAATCGACCGTATCGTCAGTCGTTGCTCCGAACACAACGATGCGCCCTCCTTTTTTTAAAACACCCAACGAACGATTAAATGTCGCTCGCCCTACACTCTCAATAACGAGGTCAATTGTTTCACCCTGCAGCTCTTTGTTCCAATCACTGTTTGTGTCGAGCGCCATATCCGCACCAAGCTCAAGCGCTAACTTGCGTTTCTTCTCACTGCGTGAAGTTACAATTACACGTGCACCTATGTTTTTAGCAAATTGAATCAGATAAGTCGCCACTCCACTGCCCGCACCCGGAATGAAAACCGTATCCCCCACTTTCACCTGTCCTTTTGTAAATAACGCACGGTAGCCAGTTAATCCAGCTAATGAAAGCACTGCAGCTTCTTTCCATGATAAATGAGATGGTTTCCTCTCTAGTTGTTCAGCTGAAATTACAATTTTCTCCGCAAACGTTCCGTTATCAGGCATGCCTAAAATATCAAAACTCGCAGGGGGCGCATCGCTATTCTTATACCATCGAAGTGAAGGATTAATCATTACTTCATCCCCGACTGTAAATTGCGTTACTCCTTCACCTATTGAATCGACGACTCCTGCCCCATCCGATCCTAATGTC
The DNA here is from genome assembly GCF_056786515.1 of Sporosarcina sp. Y838. Classification (NCBI taxonomy): domain Bacteria; kingdom Bacillati; phylum Bacillota; class Bacilli; order Caryophanales; family Caryophanaceae; genus Sporosarcina; species Sporosarcina sp. Y838. The sequence continues at coordinate 88,560 of NZ_JBXCJD010000005.1, forward strand.
AGCGCTGCTGTTTGCTCACCTCTGCGCCCAGCTATATATAAGTCCCTACGATTCAGTCCCGCTGTTCGAATCGAAACGACAACTTCACCAAGACTTGCAACCGGATCACTCATCTCACCTATTTTTAACTCCCCAAATTCATGAATATACGCCTTCATATTTACTCATCCCCTCTTAAATAGTTATCCTTCTTATCATACCTGAATATATCCTAACCTTCACACTATTCCAAATGGAGCGCTTGACAAAGACCTCCATTCATTAATTGAAAGGAGGTCTTTGTCATTCAACTATTTGTAACGATACAACTACTATTTCCGGTTGATTGAAGAGCCGCACAGGAACCAGACTATTGCCTAAGCCACGACTGATGATCAATTGGCTTCCATTCTTCTTGTGCGTGCCCGATGTGTATGTTGGGAACCAGCCTTCCCCAGGTGAAACCAAACCGCCTATTCCAGGAATTCGAAATTGTCCTCCGTGGGCATGACCACTAAATGTCAGATTGATTCCTTCTTCTGCATAAACGTTAAATTGTTCAGGTCTATGTGCGAGTAAAATTTTAAACATTGATTTGGGAGTATCCGCAAAGGCCTCGGTTATAGTATTTTTAACGGTTTCCTCTTCTTCCATTGCACTCGCCAAAGGGTCTTCTATTCCTCCAATTGCAATCGAACTATGGGAATCGATTTTTACTATATCAGCTTCATTCGCTAATACCCGAACACCCCGTTCCACTAAAGATGCTTTTATCCTCTTCGAATCCTTAGTGGCTATTTCATGATTACCTGTAACGTAATAGATTGGTGCAACGAATTGAAGTTTTTCAATCAGAATGAGACTTCGTTCGAGATTGTAGCGGTTACTGTCAATAAAATCACCTGTTATGAAAATTGCTTGAGGCGATATTCGTTTCACTTTATCAACAACCACTAAGTGATTCTCACCGAATTCGGCATCGTGCAAATCAGATAATTGGACGATGGTATAATTGTCAAAAGCATTCGGAATCTTATCCGAATAGATATCATAATAAGTGACACCGACTGTTGTATTCCCTTTGTATATAAAAAAGCTAATTAGAGTAATTAATATCAGGAAAACAACCCATTTACGCCGTAAAGAAATCGTTCTTTTTTTTAGTTTCGCTTTCATTAAAGCCAGCGTTTTTTAATTTTAGCAAGTTCCAACAATTCAAGGACTTCTTTTTTCGGTAATTCCGTTAGAATCGCGAGCATTTCAAGTTCAGCACGCCTTCTTCCTTTACCACTTCTATAACTTTCCTTGTGTAAGGCATCTAATTCCGCATACAATTCGTCATTACGGTTTGTCTTCATTTCTAGTTCTTCCGCTTCTGTGTCACTGGTAATATTTTCTCTTAACTTGTCATAAAGCATATCTACATTCGTAGAGCCTGACCCTTTAAATGGTTTGGATGTTTTCGTATTTCCTAAAATCAGTTCATCGGTTGAAACATTGAAGCGTTCAGAGATTTTCGCTATCCAAGCGGCGGACGGAGCATTTTTCCCTTTTTCCCAGTCTTTGATACGGCTTGCCGAAGTGCCGATAGCCGTTCCAAACGCCATCATTGACAATCCACGTTGTTCACGCAATGTTTTTAGCCTTACTCCGAAATCCTCTTTGTTCCAATCGTTCACATTGACGCCCCCTAAATACTTTATATATTCTATCTCTATTATTTTTTATCTGAAGGCTTCTGTCAATCTATTTTTTGATTTTTCTATAAAACATTTAATAAGGCAATTAGTATCCCGTTTTTTGACGGTTATAATTTTCTTCATTCTTTGCCAAGTATGCACTGATAATGTCTTCATTCGTAAATCCAAGTTTTTTTGCAATTGCACCGTAATGAATCCAGACTTGTTTATAAGAGTCCATCGTCAGTTCAAATAGAAAAAGCTGAATCACTCTTGTCGTCTCCAGGAATAGATGTGTTAATTCACCTTCCACTTTACCTTCCGGCCAATCAGTAAGCGTTTGTAAGTCTTTTTCAATACCTAACGAAAGAAGAAAGTGAATGGAATCTACATACTCTTCCAGAATTACAGCATTCTCTGAAGGCCCTTTCGTACTCCAGAATTTGAAACACCGTGTTTCATTTGCAAGTTCACCGAGCTCTACCAGTAGTGCCAGTCCTTTTTCTTGAAAAACATCTGACTGTTTCTCTCTGTTATTTTGGATATAAGAGTCTAGCTCACGCTGCATGGAAAATAGTTTAGTAAGTTGCATAATATAACCTCCAATTTATTTTAAATTATTGAAACCTTTTAGTGGGTTCACCCGTAGATAATAGTATGTATTAAATAGTAAGGGGGATCTGTTATGCCACTGCTGATCCGGTTTATCATTATTGCTTTTATCATTTATTTATTTTATCGTGGAATCCGTTATTTGACTGATCCGAAGCGTAAGCTGGATGATGCATATGCGGTAGAGAAATATTATTTCTACGATGATGTGAAAAATGTGCGAAAGAACTTTTTCATTACCTATAAAGGCGCCATGTTTGAAGGCGAAAAGTATTTAGGGACAACAAATGATTCGTTTGAGGTTGTATCTATTTTTGTCTGGGTGAAAGACGAAACAAAACTTCAAGGTTTTACGAAAGATGATTTCCATTTCATATCTGCCGAAATCCTTTCCAACTATCCAAAAGCCGATATCAGTTGGAAAAAACCCATAGAAAAACTCATGAATTCGCACTAAAAGCCCGTGTTTTGGACGGGCTTTTTCTTATGCTTCCACCATGCCCGGCAAGTGAACACCCAGAAGATATAGTATTCCGATGCCATAGATAATCGCCAGCAAGAGAAATCCTACCCGAAATGATGTATGTCTTGTCTTATGGCGGAACGCCTGCATTCCGAAGTAAGCGCCAATACCTCCCCCTAGTAGGGCGAGTGTCCATAAATTCTTTTCAGGAATTCGTTGTCCTTTCCTTTTCGCCTGTCGTTTATCATAACCCATCGCAAAGAATGCCCATATAGACATGATTGCAATCCAGCCTAGAATTGTTGTTTGCAAGTACACTTCCCCCTCTGCTCTTTCTTTCCTTCTATTTTACACGGTTTCGCAGTTGTAAAGGAATAATAATACGTTAATAAATAAATAACATAAAAATAGCCGCCTCGCATCCGAATTATCTCCGGATTACTTGGCGGCTGTTATTTATATTTCTTATTTTGCGATTGATTTTTTAGCTGCACTTGCAAGTTGCGCGAACGCTTGAGCGTCAGTCACTGCAAGATCAGCAAGCATTTTACGGTTAACATCAATGCCAGCTACTTTCAAGCCGTGCATTAGAGTGCTGTAAGAAAGACCGTTGATACGTGCAGCCGCATTGATACGTGTAATCCAAAGTTTACGGAATTCACGTTTCTTCTGACGACGGTCACGGTATGCATAGTTGAATGATTTCATTACCTGTTGGTTTGCTACCTTGTAAAGTCTATGTTTTGAACCAAAGTAACCTTTTGCTAATTTCAATACTCGATTACGACGCTTGCGCGTCACTGTTCCACCTTTTACGCGTGGCATAGTTCATTACCTCCTGCTTTTCTGTCCGATTGTGTTTTGATTTATTTCATGTAAGTGATCATTTGACGAATACGCTTGAAATCGCCTGAAGAAACGAGTGCAGCTTTACGCAGATGGCGTTTTGCTTTCGTCGGTTTGTTTGCAAATAAGTGACTTGTGTAAGCACGGCCACGTTTCAGTTTACCAGAACCGGTTTTTTTGAAACGTTTCGCTGAACCGCGGTGAGTTTTCATTTTTGGCATGTTCTGTTCCTCCTAAATCTTTCATTGTTACTCTTTTTCAGCAGTCGGTGCAAGCACTAGGAACATGCTTCGACCTTCCATCTTCGGTCGTTGTTCAACCGTAGATACATCTTTGCACGCTTCTGCGAAACGGTCAAGGACACGCTGTCCGATTTCCTTGTGCGTAATCGCACGTCCGCGGAAACGGATGGAAGCTTTTACTTTATCGCCTTTTTCAAGGAATTTAATAGCATTCCGTAATTTTGTTTGAAAATCATGTTCATCAATCGTTGGACTTAACCGAACTTCTTTAAGAAGAATGATTTTCTGATTCTTACGGACTTCGCGATCCTTCTTCTGTTGCTCAAACTTGAACTTTCCGTGGTCCATGATACGAGCCACTGGGGGTTTCGCTGTTGGAGCTACAAGGACAAGATCCAAATTCGCAAGTGCAGCAATTTCTAGTGCCTCAGTGCGTGTTTTGATTCCGAGCTGATCGCCGTTGTGATCAATAATGCGCAGCTCGCGGGCACGGATGCCCTCATTAACGTACATGTCTTTGCTAATAGTAATCCACCTCCGGATATTTCACGAATACATGGTTTGGGTATACCGTCCGGTTCGGGCGGCCCCACAGATCCATCCAATAAAAAAAGGTAGACAAATTGGATTTGTCTACCCGCGTATGTGTACGTGCTAATGCACGGCACTTCACTCATGTTTTAACCTGTCAACAACGTTTTTGCGTCGAACAGGTGAGAAGCGGGTAGCCTCTTCTTATACCACAAACTGTATTCAGTCATTACTAACCTTATTTACTTTATCACGAGATGATTAGAGTGTCAACTACTTTACTTATACTTTACTTACTTCGCTTTGAAGTTTTGCAAGAAAATCGTCAAACGGAATACTTTCCGAGTTCTGTTCTCCGTATTTACGAACATTCACTTCTCCCGATTCAACTTCCTTATCGCCTAGAACCAGCATATAAGGTACTTTTTGCATTTGAGCTTCACGAATTTTATAACCGATTTTCTCTTCACGGCTATCAATATCAACTCGGAATCCAGCTGCAACCAATTTTTCACGAACGCCATCCGCATAATCGAAATGCGCGTCAGGGGAAACTGGAATTACTTCAACTTGAACAGGTGCCAGCCAAGTTGGGAAAGCGCCTTTATATTCTTCAATCAGGAATGCAACAAAACGTTCCATTGTGGAAACGACACCACGATGAATAACTACCGGACGATGTTGTTTTCCATCTTCACCTACATATGTCAGGTCAAAACGCTCAGGAAGCAGGAAGTCGAGTTGAACTGTTGACAATGTCTCTTCCATACCAATTGCTGTTTTTACTTGCACATCTAGTTTTGGACCGTAGAATGCAGCTTCCCCTTCTGCTTCAACATAATCAAGTCCAAGTTCATCCATCGCTTCTTTTAGCATTGTTTGGGCACGATTCCACATGGCGTCGTCGTCAAAATACTTTTCCTTATCTGCTGGATCGCGGTATGAAACACGGAAAGAGTAATCCTCGATATTGAAATCTTTATAAACGTCAATAACAAGTTGAACTACTTTTTTGAACTCGTCTTTAATCTGATCGGGACGTACAAAAATATGTGCGTCGTTTAGGGTCATTCCTCGAACCCTTTGTAATCCGGATAATGCACCTGACATTTCATAACGGTGCATCGTACCAAGTTCAGCAATTCGGAGCGGCAAGTTTCTATAAGAGTGAATACTATTTTTGTATATCATCATATGATGCGGGCAGTTCATTGGACGCAGGACAAGGTCTTCATTGTCCATACTCATTACTGGGAACATGCCGTCTTGGTAATGATCCCAGTGACCTGAAGTTTTGTACAACTCTACACTCCCTAAAACAGGTGTATAGACGTGATCGTAACCCAATTTCTCTTCTTTATCCACAATATATCTTTCAATTATTCGGCGAATTGTTGCACCTTTAGGTAGCCACATTGGTAATCCCTGACCGACCTTTTGAGAGTTCATAAACAAATTGAGTTCTTTACCTATTTTACGATGATCCCGCTCTTTCGCTTCTTCTAGTAAACGAAGATGCTCTTTCAACTCATCTTTTTTGAAGAATGCTGTTCCATAAATCCGTTGTAGCATTTTGTTATTTGAATCGCCGCGCCAATAAGCGCCTGCAATACTAAGCAGTTTGAATTCCTTTAGTTTCCCCGTAGAAGGAACATGCACCCCACGGCATAGATCGATAAAGTCACCTTGTTCGTAAATGGATACTTGCTCGCCCTCAGGAATTGCTTCAAGAAGTTCTAGTTTATATTCGTCGTCAATCTCTTTGAAACGTTTCCCGGCTTCTTCGCGGGAAACATCATGGCGAATCACTTCGAAGTTTTCAGCAATAATTCTTCTCATTTCTTTTTCGAGTTCAGGTAAATCTTCTGCTGTTATCGGTTCTGGCGAATCAATGTCATAATAAAAACCACTTTCGATAACCGGTCCGATGCCTAATTTCGCATCTGGATACTTACGTTTTACTGCTTGTGCTAGTAGATGCGCTGTACTGTGGCGTAATATTTCAAGCGCTTCCGATGATTGGGGTGTAATAATCGCAATGTCCCCGTCTTCAGTTATAGGTGTTTTTAAATCGATTAATGTATCTCCCAATTTACCGGCTAATGCACTTTTTCGCAATCCTGGGCTAATAGATGCTGCCACGTCTTCAGTAGTTGTACCTTGTGGATATTCTTTTACTGCACCATCCGGAAATTTCAAATTCAACATTTTTGTCATAATTAAGCACTCCTCTAATTTATTATTGAACAACAAAAAAAGCCCCATCCCTGGAAAGGGACGAAGCTTTAGCTCGCGGTTCCACCCTTCTTCCTTCAATTCAGTCCCATGAATTGCATACGTGGCCAGTAGAAATGTACCAGCATACTTCAGTCCAGGCTGTGCTTTTTCGCACTGCTTAGAATGGCTTATGACTGAAACATCTGTCCGTTGATGCCAAACAAATAGACACTAAAATGATGAAGCTTGACGTCGGGTAACGGACCGGATTCCGTCATCGATTACTGTATAGTTCACCGATGCTGCTCTGAGGGGGTAAATCATCCGTCCAACCTTAGGGGCTTCCAGCCATTGACCCCGTTCTCTATAGGTAGACGATAGGATTGTTGTCCTCTTCCATGCATTTCAGATTATTAATTAAAATTGAGTATACGTTGAATGCGCAATAAATGCAAGTCTATTTTATTGAATACTTAAGCAATCTCCAAATACATCTGTGGCTTAGAAGAATTTGACTTTTCTAACCCGTTTTATGGTGATTATTTCCTGGGTAAGACAATTTGCCGCCTAGGTTGTGTAAGCTATATCATTTTTGTGTTTTTTCCGTGCAAAGATAAAAAAGAGCACGCATAGTCTAATGTTGAACGGGAAACCTACTAATACTAACTAATATGAACGGAGGAATTTCTATGATTCCAAAAAAATATATATATGGATAAAGCAAAATATGTTATTTACATTTTGTTAGTTATCGTCGTACTACTTTCGGTCCCAAGAATCCTTTCTAATGTACTGACAGCTGGCTCCCCAAGGATAGACACTGAGAATCCTATCCCAACTTTCTCAGAAGGCACGGAGAATGATCTTTATAAAAAGATTGTTGCTTACCGCGACCAAAACATTATTGAACCGATTGATGCAAAAATCGACAGAGTATGGAAAGCAATACCAGGGTACAATGGCTTGGAAGTAGATGTTGAAAACAGTTATAAAAACATGAAACTCGATGAAGAAATTGATAAAAGTAAAATTGTTTACAGAGAAACATCGCCAAAAATCCACTTGAACGATTTAGATCCATCTCCAATTTACAGAGGAAACTCCGAAAAGCCAATGGTAGCTTTGTTAATCAATGTCGCTTGGGGTAATGAGTACATTCCGGGTATTCTTAAAACTCTAAAAACGTCCAAAGTAAAAGCAACATTCTTTTTTGACGGAAGTTGGGTTAAGAATAATCCCGATCTTGCTGTAATGATCAATCTCGAAGGTCATGAAATTGGAAACCATGCTTATAGTCATCCCGACCTAAAACAACGTTCCAGAGCTGATACATTGGATGAATTAAAAAAAACAAACGATATCATTGAGGAGACCTTGGGTATAAAACCAATTTGGTTTGCACCACCGAGTGGAAGTTTCAATCAAGAAACGATTTTAGTCGCCAGTGAGCTGGACATGAAAACCATTTTATGGACGATTGATACAGTCGACTGGAAAAAGCCAGAAACCTCTGAAATGGTTAATCGCATTGTATCGGGCGTAGCGAATGGTTCCATGGTATTAATGCACCCTACAAAACCTGTTTTTGAAGGCCTAGAAACCATGATAAACGAGATCAAAGAAAAAGGATATCAACTAGGTACGGTAAGTGATTTGATGAGCGAAAAACGTATTACTCAATAAATTTCATCAAAAAATAAGATAGAAACATTTTAATGCTTTTCACATTATAGTGTTTTCCAATGAATAATAAACTCATTTGAACACATGATATGTGCATGGAGGTGATAATCTTGACGAATAATAACAACAATAACAACAACCGAAATGCTAATCAAAACCGCAACAATAACCAAAATCCAAACGACATGCGTGAAGAGTTTGGAGCTGCATTTGATGTGGATAAGCTGAGAGATCAAAACAACAACAATAACAACAACCAAAATGAGAAACGTACAAATCGTAATGACAGAAATAATAAATAAATTATAAAGAACTGGCACATGAATTTACTCATGTGCCAGTTCTTTATTTTTCTCGTCTATTTTCCCCTTGGAGCCGTACCGGGCTACTAATCATTCGAATCCTTTCCATGATCCGAGCCGCTTTGACTGCTTCTTTTTCTCCGCGCTGTGTATACGTCAGGTGATCTTCAAGTTCAGCGTAATTAAAATTGGAAGTGAAAAAAGTGGGCAACTTTTCTGCCATTCTGAATTGGAGTATTGTTCCTAATACTTCATCACGTGTCCATGCTGACATCGTTTCCGCACCAATATCATCAAGCATTAGCACTTGTGCACCTTTCACAAAATCAATTTTTTCATTGAGCGTTTGATCTTGAATTGATTGCTTCATTTCCCTCAGAAATTCCGGAACGTAAACAGCAACTGTCCGTATTCTACGATTGGCCAATTCATTGGCCAATGCTCCAAGCACGAACGATTTTCCAATTCCAAACGGGCCATAGATGTACAAACCGCGTTCAGGTAATTTCCCAGTTTCATCGATAACATTTAAAAAGTCTTTCGCAGCACGTACCGCCTTTACTCTACTGTCATCAAAAAACATATCAATATTTTGTAATTTTGCTTCCATAACGTCTTTAGGCATATACATACTATCAATCATCTTTGTAATATTACGCTGATTGTCATCCATTAACTTGTTGGGGCATTTCATATATTCTACATCAATTAGCTCGCGAGAGAGTAACAATTTGGGTTCGAAGCCTTTCATGATATTGACACACCCCTCAAGATCGGGACACTTTCCACAACTGTGGGAAGCGGTGGCATATTCGTATAACTTGCCTAAGCTCCGCTCAACAACTTCACCATTAACTTCAGTGGAATGATCCGTTAAAAATTGTTGTACTCCTGGACTCTCCATCACTTCTTTTCGCAACTCATCATACCTTGCAGCAAATGCCGGTGATTTCACAACCCGTTTCAGCGTATCGCCAATATGTTCCATTTCAGTTCACCATCCCGTCCCCTGTTACGCCTAATTCCTTAAGTAATTTACGACGTTCTTCATCAATAGCTGAAGAAGACTTAACAGGTACATCTGTTTTTGTTTTCTCTTCATCTTTTTTATAAAACCATTCCGGTACTTTTTCTTCACGTACAGATTTTCGTCTTGGCCATGATTTCTGTCCTGTATTCTGACCTTCATTTTTCCACTTCACATACTGATCATGCTCACTCCGTGAAATTTCCATTGCGGTTTTCACAGTTTCCACCTTTTTGCTCATCCAATGGGAAGCTATCCGCTCAGCATAACTGGTCGTTATTTTCCCATCATTACGGTAAAGTACGTATTGCAAGAGGACATTGACGACACCAACGGACAATCCATGAGTATTGATTAGTTTTTCGGCAAGCTTCACATCTACCGATACCGGCTCTTTTCCTATAAAATCACGCAGCATTTCAATTGGTGCCGTATTTTCAAGATAATGTACCAATTCTTCTTCTTGCGACAATACTCCTGTTTCAGGCTTAGGTGGTTCTTTCGCATACACTTTATGTAAGACTGGTGCTTCTTTTGAAACGTTCATTTTATAAAATTCAGCAGCTGATTTACGTAATCTGTCCTCTGGCAACATAAGATCTTCATCAAGTGCCATCATAATAACTTTTTGCATATCTAATGGCGTCAGCGAATAAAGGAATGCGAGTTTTGCAATTGATTCCTTTGAAACAGAAGATAATGAAGCTTTAGGGACCATTTGTTCAGATAACCCCGAACGAAGCAGGTCGAAATCAAAGTCGGAATGCAAGAATGGAACACCTTCCGATTCATTCCGTCCGATAAACTGCTGGTCCTCGCCCACATCCAAGCTATGACCCTGTTGTACGGGTGTATACACATCCAAAAATGTACGTGAAACATCTTCAAATCCGAATTCATTAACACTTTCTATCGCAAAACGACTACGTAGATTTCGGTATGCCTGTTCCCCAATTTTGCTAAACAAGAATGTCGACAATAATGGATCTAGAAAAAAAGCTTTGGCATCCAGTGGAGGAAGCAGTTCGTAAACAAATAATCTTGCATCCCCATCTTTCTTCTTGTACGTACGCAGCAAACCAATTGCTTCAAGAGAAATCCTGGCCTCGAAAACAGGTCCTAGCGGCATCGTCAAAATGTTCATTAGATGGTAATGATTATATTCACGATCATCCTCCCGCTCCGCATCCGCCCACAATGTCATAAACAGACTCATTGCTCCAGGACCAATCAGTGGCTGATAAAATAAGGTGAGGAGTTGGCGATCATAATCCGAAAATGGCTGCGTTAACCGAATCTTGTATGCATCAACTGGTTGTAGCTCTTTATAAAGTGGTGCCATTGCAACTCTACTTCCTATCTAAATGGGATACGTTATTTTTTAGTTCGCTTTTGTAAGTTTTGCAATTCTTCTATGAAAACCGTGATGTCTTTATATTGGCGATAGACCGAAGCAAATCTGACATATGCGACTTCATCAACTTCAGAAAGTCGTTCCATAACCATTTCTCCTACATCATCGGAATTAATCTCTACGACACCTGCACTTCTCAATTCTTTTTCAATCGAAGTAACAATGTTTTTCAAGTCTTCAAGTTGGACCGGACGTTTTTCACAAGCACGGATTAGTCCTCTGAGTACTTTTTCCCCACTAAATTCTTCACGTGACTCATCCTTTTTCACGACAATCAGTGGTGTTTCCTCAACTTTTTCAAATGTCGTGAATCGGAACGCGCATTGTTCACATTCCCTGCGACGTCGGATAGATTTATTCTCCTCGGCAGGTCTGGAATCGACGACCCGGGTGCCATTGTATTGGCAAGCTGGACATTTCATAAGTTGGTTCCTCCGATTTTTCTTAGATAATAACTTAATTATAACAGAACATGTCCCAAAAAATCAGAATGGAGGGGAAATATCATTGGACAAACCAAAAAAGCGTCCTCCTAATCATATTATATTGATTAGGAGGACGCTTGCTATTTATGATTAAACCAGCGCATCTTTTTTTAATGCAGCAGCTACTTTTTTCGTTAAATCAACAACACGAGCAGAGTAACCCCACTCATTATCATACCAGGCAAGCACTTTCACTTTACGATTAGCCATAACCATTGTTGAGAGGCCGTCAATGATAGCTGAGTCCGTTGTTGTATTGAAATCGATGGATACAAGTGGCTCTGTCGTAAGATGAAGGATACCTGCCATAGCCCCAGTTGACGCCTTTATAAACGCGTCATTAACCATTTCTACTGTAACATCTTGCTTTAAATCCACAACTAGGTCAACTAGTGAAACATTAGGCGTCGGTATCCGTAGAGACATCCCGTGAATTTTCCCTTCCAATTCAGGAAGTACAAGCGCTAATGCTTTTGCAGCCCCAGTTGACGTAGGAATGATAGATTGCCCACATGCACGTGCGCGACGAAGATCCTTGTGCGGATTATCCAAGTTTTTTTGATCGTTCGTGTATGCGTGTACAGTCGTCATTAACCCATTTTCGATGCCGAATGTATCGTTGAGTACTTTAGCTACAGGAGCTAAACAGTTTGTCGTGCAGCTAGCATTTGAAATGATATCATGTTTTTTAATATCGAATTTATCTTCGTTGACTCCCATTACAATTGTCACATCTTCATTTTTACCTGGAGCAGAGATAATGACTTTTTTTGCTCCAGCTTCAAGGTGAAGTGCAGCTTTGTCTCGGGAATTGAATTTACCAGTCGCTTCGATGACAATATCAATACCGAGTTCCCTCCAAGGCAAGTTAAGCGGATCGCGGTCAGAAACGATTTTCACTCGTTTTCCATTGACGACAATTGCATTTTCTTCTGCAATCACTTCACCATCAAATGTACCATGATTCGTATCGTATTTTATAAGATGAGCAAGTGTTTCTGATGGATACGTTGCATTTATCGCAACAATTTCCACATCTTCTTCTCTAATCATTTGACGGAAAACCATCCGTCCAATTCTTCCGAACCCGTTAATCGCAATAGAAGTAGTCATATATAGATCCTCCAATATGTATGTTATACAATACGTGTTTATTCGCTCATTAGTATAACACATATTAATTCAGAAAAAAGCATATTAACTATTTATTACGTTTTTCATCTATTCAGATAATGATTATGGTTGCGCATTCCAATCTAATAGTATCGCATCAAGCTGTCGCCCCGTGTGCTCTACTGTCTCATTATTGTGTAATACCGCATCTGCACCCAGTTCCTTTTCTTCCATTGAAAGCTGAGATTTGATTCGTGCATCCGCTTCTTCTTCCGATAACACATTACGCGCAATAAGCCTTTGTTTCTGGATTTCTGGAGTTACGGACACGACTATGATTCTATCCACAAAGGATTGTAGTTTACTTTCAAACAAAAGCGGGATATCCAGTATGACTGTATTTGAGCCTGCTAAGACCCAATGCTCTTTTTGTCTTAGCATCTCTTTTCTAATAGCAGGGTGCATGATTCCATTTAATATTCTGCGCTCTTCTTCATGTCCAAAAATACGCGCGCCCAGTTTTTCTCGATTTAGAGATCCATCCTCATGTACTACATCTTGTCCGAATACGCGGACAATCTCCATAAGGACCGGACTCCCCGGCTCCACTACCAGTCGTGCTATTTCATCCGCATCCACTATAGGGTAACCTTTTTTCTTCAGCATAGCGGAAACAGTGCTCTTTCCACTTGCAATACTGCCAGTTAATCCGATAATCATAGCTTAGAAGGCCTCCTATCAATCATTTCTGGCATTTTGGACAATAAACGGATGTCCTGCTAGCAATTTTCATACTCTTAGTAGCTGTGCCACAAACAGGGCAAACTTTCCTACCATACATTTTAAGCCGATCCTGCATTGTTCCTGCTTCACCATTAATATTACGGTAATCTGAAATGGAACTCCCGCCTGCATCGATACTTTCCTGTAAAATGGCTACGATTTCATCAAACAATTCGTTTTTCCGTCTTAAGCTTATCCGTTCCGCTGTTCTACCAGGATGAATGTGCATCTTAAACAGCGCTTCTGTTGCATAAATATTTCCACATCCTGATAACACTTGACCATCCATGATGACTTCTTTAATTGGTTTACAAGCATATTTCGGAGTTGAAGCACACTCAAGAAAGTGAAGGCGCGCTTCGGAAGCGAAAGGTTCAGGCGCCATTTTCAATAGAGGCGGATGATCCGCTTCACATCCGAGAAGCCGTAATTCTCCAAAACGACGAATGTCTGAATAGACAAGCAATCCTCCATCTACCAGTTTGAAGATAACGTGCACATGTTTGCGAAATTTCGCTTCCGTTATCTCTTCTACCGTGTTGACAGTGAACCAGGCTCCTGTCATACCCAGATGACTGACCAGGAGACAAGTGTTATTGTTTTTCGTTAAATGAAAATATATATATTTACTTCGACGCGTAACATCTAAAATGGTCATTCCAGCCATTTCTAAAATGAAATCTTCAGTTGTAATTCCCTTTATCACAGCTTCTTTACCTAGTTGTTTGGATTTAATGACCGTCTCTGAAATAATCACTTCTTGGATTGTCCTTCCTCTCGCAATAGGTGCAAGTGCCCGGACGACCCCTTCTACTTCTGGCAGTTCAGGCATTTTCTTACCTCACTTCGTTTCGTACCAGGATAATCCAAACGCCCAGTCCACTTTTAATGGTACGTCAAGTGCAATTGCGGATTCCATCACTTCAGGTACGATTTCTTTTAATTTTTCAATTTCATTTTCCGGTGCTTCAAAGATAAGTTCATCGTGCACTTGCAAGAGCATACGTGTCTGCATGCCTTCCACTTCAAGGCGTTTAGCCATTTCAATCATAGCTTTCTTAATGATATCTGCCGCACTTCCTTGAATTGGTGTATTCATGGCTGTTCGTTCTGCAAAACTTCTTAAATTGAAATTCGAACTTGTGATTTCCGGTAAATAACGCCTGCGGTTCATGAGCGTCGTCACATAGCCTTTTCTTTTCGCTTCTGCAACGATATCATTCATATACTGTTTGACACCTGGAAAACTACTGAGATAGGTATCAATAAATTTAGCAGCATCTTTTCTCGTAATGTCGAGGTTTTGTGAAAGTCCGTAATCACTAATACCATATACAATCCCAAAGTTGACGGCTTTGGCTGCCCGACGCATATCTGAAGTCACGAGGTCTTTTTCAACGCCGAATACATCCATTGCTGTTTTTGTATGAATATCTGCACCTTCGTGAAAAGCTTCAATCATTTTTTCATCCTGCGACATATGTGCGAGTACACGAAGTTCAATTTGGGAATAGTCGGCAGCAAATAAGTACCAGCCCGGTTCAGATGGAACGAACGCAGCACGTATTTTCCTTCCTTCCTCAAGTCGTACAGGAATGTTTTGCAAATTGGGATTGATGGAACTTAGACGTCCTGTTGTTGTGAGTGCTTGTTGGAATCGGGTATGAATTTTTCCATCTTCATGAATCTCTTTCAATAACCCTTCAATATACGTTGAATTCAATTTACCAAGTTGACGGTAATTTAAAATATGGCTGATTATCTCATGTTCACTTTCGAGTTTCTCGAGCACATCAGCTGCTGTTGAATAGCCAGTCTTCGTCTTTTTAATCGGCGTAAGCCCAATTTTTTCGAAGAGAATGACGCCTAGCTGTTTAGGTGAATTAATATTAAATTTCTCTCCTGCAATTTCATAAATATTTGTTTCAAGTGTAGCAAGTTTCGCCGATAACTCAGTTCCTATAGTAAGGAGTGTCTTCCTGTCGACCATAACGCCCGTAGTTTCCATTTTCCCTAGAATGGCTGCAAGCGGCAGTTCAAGTTCATGGTAAAGATCATATTGGTTGTTTTCTTTTAGTTTTTCTTCAATCTCTGCATGCAGTTTCCAAATCGCTTGTGCTTTTCTGCCAGCATGATCAGCAATCACTTCTGTTGCAGGAACCGCTTTCTTAGCACCCTTTCCATAAATCACATCATCCTGTTCGACTTCTGTATAACCGAATTCACGGGTAACAGAGGCCACGTCAGTGTAATTTGTTGAAGGGTTGACGATGTATGTGGCAAGTAATAGATCGAACTGGAAACCTTCTGCATCCAAACCAAGACCCGAGAGTGAGGCGAATGCCGCTTTGGAATCAGATGTGTATTTTAACTTGTCCGTCTTTTGTAGCCACTGCTTGAACGCTTCACTGTTCTGTGCAACTTCAACTGGCACGAATAGAATGTTTTTTTCATCTGCCAAACTTATGCCTAGAATCTGCGCAGTCAGATAATTGTCGTCCATCATTTCGACATGGATTGCCATCTCATTTGACAAATCTTTTTCGAACAGCTCGGAAACGATTGTAACCTCAATAGCTTTTTTCGGCTCCTCTGCCGCTTGTGGTGTGATTTTATCGAGGAGCGTTTTGAATTTCAATTCGCTGTAAATACTAATTACTTCTTCCATATCAGGGCCGTCATATGCAAGATCATTTATTGAGACTGTAATGGGAGCATTGACTTCGATTGTCGCGAGGTCTTTACTCATAAATGCCTGCTCTTGATTTTCAGTTAAATTCTGATTCAGTTTTTTTGCAGTAATATTTCCCAGTGATTTGTATACATTTTCGATGGAGCCATATTCAATCAATAATTTAAGCGCTGTTTTTTCGCCAACTCCCGGAACACCGGGAATGTTATCTGATGCATCACCCATTAGTCCTTTCATGTCGATAATCTGATGTGGCTCAATCCCATACTTCTCCATCACGTGATCAGGCGTATATTTTTCAATATCCGTCATCCCTTTTCGGGTAATGAACACCGTTGTATGGTTGCTTGCTAGTTGCGTTAAATCCTTATCCCCCGAAATGACTACAATTTCAGAACCATCCGCATCGCCTTTTTTACTTAGTGTTCCGATAATATCATCTGCTTCATACTGATCAAGTTCGTACTGTGGAATTTTGTACGCATCAAGAAGCTTGCGCAAATAGGGAAATTGCTCGGACAACTCGGGTGGTGTTTTTTGTCGTCCGCCTTTATATTCTCCGAATGTTTTATGCCTGAACGTTGTTTTTCCAGCATCCCATGCAACTAATATATGCGTAGGTTTTTCTTCCTCTAAGATATTTTGTAACATCATTGTAAAACCATATACTGCGTTCGTATGGATTCCGTTATCATTTGTCAATAAAGGCAATGCAAAAAATGCCCGGTATGCAAGACTGTTTCCGTCAAGTAATACAATTTTCTTAGTCGTCACGTACGCTCCACTCCTATTCAAAACACGTCATCTTCATTCATCTTACACGAGGGCAAGAAGAATTGAAAATGACGTGTTTTTTAGTAAACCTCGGCTCTCTCTCCATATGACAAGTCATATGGAGCTTGTTGCAGGTTATTCGTTCTTACTTAATCTAGATAGCCTGTCAATACTTTGGCGTATGGGGAATCAGCAGGGATGATGATCATTGTGTCCTCACCAATTGTTGTCTTATACGATTGAAGTGTGCGATACAAATTATAAAACTCTGGGTCTTTTGAAAATGCATTATTATAAATTTTTGCCGCTTCGGATTCCCCTTCCGCATGGATGATTGCAGCTTCCTTTTTCGCAGTTGCCAACATTTCCTGAACTTCACGGTCTGTCTCCGCTTCAATCCGACGTTTATCTGCATCCCCTTGTGATAAATAGGATTGTGCAGTCGACTGACGTTCGGAAATCATCCGTGTATAAATCGACTGTTCATTTTCTTCAGGTAAGTCGATACGCTTCATACGGACATCCACAACTTCGATACCGTAGTTCCCTTCAGCCAAAAACTCATTTACCCGCTTCGTCACACGATCATTCATACTACCTCGGGAAGAGTTTTCATCATTTACGACATCTACATAGTTCAACTGACCAAGTTCAGTCCGAACAACAGAGTAAATGAATTCCCCCAACCGCGATTCGGCATTTACAATATTCCTCGCGTTTGAAATCATTTTTCCAGGATCTGTGATTCTCCAAACTGAATAGTTGTCAATGATAATACGTTTCTTATCCTTTGTATTGATTTCCTCTTCAGATACGCTATAACTCATCAAACTCTTAGGAAGAGTTGTGACACTTTGTATGAACGGTATTTTCATGTTCATCCCCGGTTCATGTACAATGCGCTTAATTTCCCCAAATTGGCGGACGACTCGGTATTCATCTTCTTTAACGACGAATATATTGGCGATTACTATGACCATTAATGCAAATAGTGCAGTGAGGATAAGCGTCAGTTTCGCATATTTTTTTATTTCAAGCGGTGCTTTAGGTGTAACAGGTGTACCTGTTGCTTTGGTTGCTTTGGTTGCTTTAGACGCTTTCTGTTTTGCACGCTGTCTTTCCAGGAATTTTTCCTCGATGGATTTAAATGGATTATCGTCATTCGCCATCAGTTTCCACCCCCTTCCGTTTTCGGTTCAGCTGGTGGAGGTGTTGTATTCTCCATTTGCTGTAATGGAAGATATTTCACCGTTTCGCCTGAATCGTTCATAATATAGATTTTTGCTTTCGGCAATACTTGTTCGAGTGTTTCAATGACAAGTCGCTGCCGCGTGATTGCTTTATTCTTCGAGTATTCTACAAGTAAATCATTGAAGAGAGCCACATCACCAAGGGCTAGCTCGGTACGCGCCTTCTTTTGCCCGATTGCATTCGACTTGATGGCATCGACTTCCCCGATTGCTTCATTTTTCTTTTGGTTTTCATATTTTTCAGCTTCGTTCGTCTTCGTGTTTTTCGTTTCGCGTGCATCCGTCACCGCTGTGAAGGCGGCACGGACTTCGGCATTCGGAAGTTCGACATCTTGCAGCTTGACGCCTTGTATGGCAATGCCGATATCATACTTATCGATGAGTGTCGCAAGCAGTTCACGTGTCTGTGCTTCAATTTCCGCTTTCCCATCCGTCAGTGCGGCATCTATCGTCGAATTACCTATGATGGAACGGATAGATGCTGAAGTTGCGTCATGGAGAATTGCCTTCGGATCTTGCGCATTGAATAAATACTTCTGCGGTTCAGTGATTTTCCATTGAACAACCAGATCAGTAAGCACAATGTATTCATCCCCCGTGATCATCTTGGTTTCTTTATCGAACGAAACAAGCTCCCCCCCGGCATCTTGTTTATATCCGAATTGCAGACTAAATGTCTCTTTCGATAGTAATTCAGCCCTTTGAATTGGCCATGGTAATTTGAAATGAAGTCCCGAATCTGTCACTGTTGTATCCGCTTTACCAAATGTGATAACGACAGCCTGTTCAGATTCGTCGACAGTATACCATGTTGTGAAAGCAACGATTAACAGTAGTAGTCCAGCGAAAACCATTCCGACTGTCATTAAAATACGTCGTGTACTCATTTGTAAGCCCCCCTTCTCTTATGTATAACCTGTTATACGTTCTAAATAGTTGAAAGTTTCATATTTTCTCCAATTTGTTCTTTACAAACATTGCCTCAATAAATATAAAAAACGATCCAAAGTAAATGGATCGTTCACTCTTCCTGGCGCAAAGGCATTTGAATACGAATTAACGTACCCACGTTAATTGTGCTTTCCACTTCAACTGTTCCTCCATGGGCTTCCACAAGGTGTTTGACGATAGCTAATCCAAGTCCTGTGCCCCCGGATTCTCGGCTTCTAGCTCGGTCAACACGGTAGAAACGTTCAAACAGCCTAACAAGTTCTGTTTGTTTAATGCCGATTCCTTCATCTTGCACTTCTATGATTGCATTTCCTGATACTTGTTTAATGGAAATAATAATTTTCTTTTGTTCTTTGGAGTAGTTAATTGCGTTCGATAGCAGATTAACCATGACTTGTATTAAACGACCTGCATCTCCATCAATGACAATCTGCTCTGTTATGTCTAGGTCAATATCCATCTTTTTGCGCTCCAAACTTAATGAAACAATTGTCAAGGCATCATTGATAACATCATTCAGACTGACACGCGCAAACTGAAGAGTGAAGTTTTCCCGTTCCATTGCCGACAATTCAAGCAGGTCATCAATCAATAGATGTAATCTATCACTTTCTTTCTGAATGATTTCAAGAAACTCTTTCATAATTACAGGCTCATTCATTGCGCCATCCAATAACGTTTCCGTAAATCCTTTTATGGATGTAATCGGTGTACGGAGTTCATGGGAGACATTTGCAACAAAATCTTTTCGAACCTCTTCAAGTTTTACAAGTTTCGTAATATCATGCATGACAACGACAATACCTAGCCAATTACCGTGACGCCCGATTACCGGTGCACCATAAACGCTCATATGGGAGAAGTCTCCGTTTCCCTCAAGTCTGACCTGTTTTTCACGAACTTGTTCAGTCATAAAGACATCTTCAATCAGACTCTCAATATCCACCGGCAATCCAATTGTTTTTAATGTCTTTCCGATCAGTTCCTCCTTCGAAAAACCAAAGGCCTTCTCAAAGACACCATTTACAAGATTGACTGAACCTTCACGACCAAACATTAGAAGTCCACTGCCCATACTCTCTATAAGTGTTTTTAAACGCTCTTTTTCCATCATTCGTAGTGTCGATATTTCCTGCATATTACTTGCTATTTTGTTAATGGCAATTGCGAGTTCATTAGCATATTCGGATTCGTCCGTCTGTGTTCTCGCGAGATGATCTCCCCTAGCAATTTGAATTGCTACTCTTGTAACATCATCTACTGGACGGGCATATTGCAACATCATTCGCTTTGCGATTAAAAGAGATATTATAAATGCAATGAGTAAAGTCAATAATAGAAAACCCCAGTATTTCTGCTGTACTTCGGCAGCAATGTCATTCGCGAATAAAGGAAAAAACTGACCGAGAACAATTCCGAGGCCAGTTAGTAGTACTGATAGAAGGACTGCACAAGCAATGACTAAGCGGGAATACAAACCTTTCATCAAAGTTTAGGCTCCTCAAATTTATAGCCAATTCCTCTTACCGTCTTGATGAAGAGAGGTTTCTTTGTATTTTCTTCGATTTTTTCCCGTAAATGACTTACATGAACGTCAACGATTCGGGTATCACCGGCAAAGTCATAATTCCATACCGCGCTTAAAAGCTGATCTCTAGAAAGGACTCTATTTTTATTCTGCATAAAGTGAACAAGTAGTTCAAATTCCTTCGGGGTAAACTCCAACTCTACTTTATCTAGAAAAGCTTCATATTGCTCAGCATGAACAATTAACTTTCCAGAGCTCAATGTGCCATTTTCATCGTTACGGTCTGACCTCTCACCGGTACGTCTCAGTACGGCTTTTACGCGCGCAACAACTTCCCTGGGACTGAATGGTTTTGTCATATAATCATCGGCACCCATTTCAAGACCAAGCACTTTGTCGAACTCGTCTCCTTTTGCCGTTAGCATAATTATTGGAATATCGAGTCCCTTCTGCCTTAAGATTTTACAGACATCTATTCCATCCATTTTCGGAAGCATTAAGTCTAGCAATATTAAATCAGGCTTTTCTGTTTCTGATTTCAGTATAGCTTCTTCTCCATCCACTGCGGTGATTATTTCATATTGCGCTTGCTTCAAATTATACTCTAGAAGCGTCCGAATCGGCTGTTCGTCATCAACAATCAATATTTTCTTTCCACTTGAACTCATCTTCCATCAATCTCCCGTCAAAAGTTTTCCATCGCTTGCGATGTTAGACGCTCTTCCACTTTCGGCGGAATAACTGTCACTGTCCCTGAAATAACAATTTCTTCCTCATCATCATGTGCTTCGATTGAAATTTCTATCGCATTCATTTCTCTATCAACATGAATGACTTCTAGTAAGATGTTAATTATTGAATAGTGATAGACCGCTTTTGGAAATGATAACTGTTGTTGTACAATATGTGAACCTGGTCCTGGCAAATACTTTGAGACGGCAGATGTAACAATTCCTGTTAGCATAATAGTCGGTACAATAGGCTTTTCATAGGCTGTCTGCGAAGCGTAATCATGTTGAATATATAGTGGGTTACTATCGTTTGTTAACCCTAGATAAAGCAGCAAATCTTTATCCTCGATTTTCTCGGTTAACTTCAACTTTTCACCGACAGTAATCTCTTCGATTTTTCTTCCGAGACGCCTTTTCTTCCCTAATATCAACTTATATCCCCCTCAATATGTAATACAGTAAGTTTACCAATAATCAGAAAAAAAATCGAGTAGCATAGGCTACTCGATTGACTAATTAGAATATTATACAAGAACTTTCATAACTGCTTTAACCGATTCAGCAGAATTTGACAATGCCTCTTTTTCAGCTTTAGTCAAATCAAGCTCAATAATCTTCTCAATACCGCCAGCACCGAGTACTGTCGGAACGCCGATATAAATTCCATCTAGACCATATTCGCCTTCTAAGTATGCAATCGAAGGAAGTACACGTTTCTGATCTTTCAGGATTGCTTCAGCCATTTCAACGAGTGATGCCGCAGGAGCGTAGTAAGCTGAACCATTACCTAGTAGGTTTACGATTTCAGCTCCACCCTTACGTGTACGGTCTACAATTACTTCTAGTCGTTCAGCCGAAATCAACGTTTCGAGTGGAATACCACCCGCGTATGAGTAACGGATAAGCGGAACCATATCGTCGCCGTGTCCACCAAGTACGAATCCGGTTACGTCTTTTACAGATAAGTTCAATTCTTGTGCTACAAACGTCCGGAAGCGCGCAGTGTCAAGGACTCCTGATTGCCCGATAACACGTTCTTTCGGTAATCCGGATTCTTTATAGACTGTGTATGTCATTGCATCTACCGGGTTAGTTAATACGATAATTGTTGTATCTGGAGAATGTTTTACTATTTCAGCAGTAACGATTTTCATGACTTTTTGATTCGTCTGAACAAGATCATCACGACTCATACCGGGCTTGCGCGCAATACCAGCTGTGATTATGACAATGTCAGAGTCTTTTGTATCCGTGTAATCTGAAGTTCCTATAATATTCGCATCATAACCTTGTACAGGTCCGGCTTCCATCATATCAAGCGCTTTCCCTTTTGTTGGGTTTTCCATTTGCGGAATATCTACGATAACTACATCACAAAGCTCTTTTTGAGCCAGAAGAAATGCTGTCGTTGCGCCTGTGAAACCAGAACCGATAACCGAGACTTTTTTACGTTTCATTGTCATGAGTTGCCTCTCCTTTTAATCGTTTATATGAGGGGACAGACCCCTCATATAAATGATTTAAATTTTCAACGAACAGAAAGTTGGGCTCTTCCACCGCTAATAGATTTATTATTTAAGGTTTTTGATCAATTCATCTGCGAATTCAGATGTTTTAACTTCTGTTGCACCGTCCATAAGACGAGCAAAGTCATAAGTTACAACTTTAGAAACAATTGTTTCTTCAATTGAAGCAGTGATCATAGCTGCCGCTTCATTCCATCCAAGGTGCTCAAGCATCAAGACGCCTGAAAGTAGAAGTGAAGAAGGGTTAACTTTATCAAGTCCTGCATATTTCGGTGCAGTACCATGAGTTGCTTCAAAAATTGCATGACCTGAAATGTAGTTAATGTTTGCTCCAGGAGCGATTCCGATTCCGCCAACTTGTGCAGCAAGAGCATCAGAAATATAGTCGCCATTCAAGTTCATTGTCGCTACAACATCAAACTCTTTTGGACGTGTCAAGATTTGTTGCAAGAAGATATCAGCAATTGCATCTTTAACGATGATTTTGCCTGCTGCTTCAGCTTCAGCTTGTGCTTTGTTTGCAGCATCAGTTCCATCAGCATCTTTGATTGCATCATATTGGTTCCATGTGAAGACTTTATCGCCGAACTCTTGTTCAGCAACTTCATAGCCCCAGTTTTTGAATGCGCCTTCTGTAAACTTCATGATATTTCCTTTATGGACAAGCGTCAATGACTTGCGGCCTTCTTTAATAATATAAGTAAGAGCAGCACGTACTAGACGTTTTGTACCTTCTTCAGAAATAGGTTTAATACCGATTCCAGAAGTTTCTGGGAAGCGGATATTTTTAACTCCCATTTCGTTTTGTAGGAATTCGATTACTTTTTTCGCTTCAGGTGTACCTTCTTTGTATTCAATACCTGCATAGATATCTTCCGTGTTTTCGCGGAAAATAACCATATCGCAATCTTCAGGACGTTTAACAGGTGAAGGAACACCTTCAAAGTAACGTACTGGACGTAGGCAAGTGTAAAGATCCAATTCTTGGCGAAGTGCAACGTTCAATGAACGGAAACCGCCGCCGATTGGTGTAGTAAGTGGACCTTTAATAGCAATTAAATACTCATCAATTGTATCAAGTGTTGCTTGTGGTAGCCATTCGCCAGTTTCATTGAATGCTTTCTCCCCAGCAAGAACTTCTTTCCAGATAAGTTTTTTCTTGCCACCGTAAGCTTTATCGACAGCTGACTCTAGAACGCGTGATGCTGCATGCCAAATATCCGGACCAGTACCGTCACCGATTATAAATGGAATTGTTGCGTGATCAGGTACATTTAAAACACCGTCTGTTACTGTAATTTTTCCACCGTTAGTCATAATTAATTTCCTCCCAATTTCAAATCAGAGGGCTGGCTATTGTAAATTCCGCCCCTAGTTATTTTTTATTTATAGTGCTTATCGTTCTTTAATCGGTACGTATTTCTGCAAGCCCGGTCCTGTGTAATCAGCACGAGGGCGAATCAGCCTATTATTCGCATATTGTTCACGAATATGTGCAATCCATCCCGAAATACGAGACACTGCAAAAATCGGCGTAAATAGATCGTGATCTATTTCCAGCGAATGGTAAACAGAAGCAGAATAGAAATCGACGTTTGGCGGTAAGTTCTTTTCGCCTGTAACGATTTCTTCTATTTTACTGGACATATTGTAGTACTTTTCTTCTCCGCGAAGTTCAGTCAAACGTTTAGACATTTCACGAAGGTGTTTTGCACGCGGATCACCTTTACGATAAACACGATGTCCGAAGCCCATGATTTTTTCTTTGTTATCCAGTTTTTCTCTGATATAAGATTCAACTTTGTCTTCTGAACCAATCTCCATCAGCATTTTCATTACTTGCTCGTTTGCACCGCCGTGAAGCGGTCCTTTGAGTGCACCGATAGCAGCCGTAACACCTGAATAAATATCAGAAAGTGTCGCAACACATACGCGTGCAGTGAATGTCGATGCATTTAGCTCATGGTCCGCATGAAGTACTAGAGCTTTGTCGAATGCTTCAATCGCAATTTCAGCAGGCATTTCACCAGTCAACATGTATAGGAAGTTTTCTGCATAGCCCAATTCTTCCTTCGGAGCAACCGGCTCAAGACCTTTGCGAATACGAGAAAATGTAGTAACGATTGTCGCTATTTTTGCTTGTAGCTTAATTGCTTTTTCGTAATTAGCCTCTTCAGACATATCTTCCGCTTTGTCGTCGTATAATCCTAAAAGGGATACTGCAGTGCGCAGTGCCGCCATCGGGTGTACTTCCCCGATTGGATACATTTTAAAATGATTAAGTACTTCTTTAGGAAGAGACATGTTAGCCGCAAGTTGTTTTTTCAGCTCTGCAAGCTCGTCCTCTTTTGGCAAACGCTGATGCCATAGAAGATGAATTACTTCTTCAAAGCTGGCGTTTTCTGCAAGATCGTCAATATCATAGCCGACGTATGTAAGTGTGTCATCAATAATTGAACTAATTGCTGACTGTGTCGCTACGACTCCTTCCAACCCTTTGGTTGATGTCATATAAAACGCTCCTTCTTTCAGTTCATTCGTCCACTCCGCAAAAAAAAGCAGAATGTCAACTGATCTGCTAATAATTATAATTAATCTACTTAAAAACGCTTACAACAACCATTATAATCAATTTTGTCATCTTTGTGAATGGATACGCTTGCTTTTGTTTTTTTAACTTGTAATGAAGGAGTTGTAGAATGTCCGACAATCACAGCAAACAACAAGCTTTTCGCTTAATCCTAATAAAGTGGCTGCCTGTTATTTTGACGGGAATTATTCTGTTTACAGTCCCTCCAGCAGCAATCGCTGTCATTTTCGCTTATTTTACAGCACCTACTTTGCACGCCATCCGCACAATTACAAAGTTGCCGCTTACGATTGCAACCCTTTTTGTAATGACACTTATGCTTTTTTTAATAAGTGCTTTCACATACATTGCACTTCATGGTCTTATTGATACGGTGCCCGCCGTCGAAAAGCATATTGCACCTTTTACACAGAATACGGATCTTGCCAGTAAATTATTATCATTCCTTGAAGATAAAGTTGTGGAGTATGGACATGCATTATTGGAATACACGGTAACAATTATTTCCACTGTATTTCAACGACTTTTTAGTCTGTTCATTTTCCTAGTTGCATATTTTTTCGCTTTGCGGGAATCCGGAAAAAATCGTTACTGGTTTTTAGTCTATTTCCCTATCCAAATACGTAAGCCTGCAAAAAGAATATTTACGGAGTCCGGTAAATTAATTGGAACTTTTGTTTCAGTGGAAGCCCGATTATTTTTCCTTACCTTCTTAATCTTAACAATAGGATTCATATTTCTTCAATTCGAGTCACCAATTGGTAATGCTTTTCTAATCTCCCTTGCAGATAGCCTGCCGTTTATCGGAATCGGTCTTTTTCTCTTACCGATGGCCGCTTTCTTCATATATACGAATAACCTATTCATTGGAATTTCGCTCATATTACTCTATTTATTCGCAATGACGACACGACAAATGGCTGAATCGTATATGTGGGCATCTACCTTCCATTTGAAGCCTATCCATGCTTTTTTCATTACGGCGACTTCCTTTTATCTATTCGGGTTACCCGGTATGTTATTGACCCCATTCCTCCTATTTGCAGCACTAAGAGTCAGACGGCACCCCTTGTTTAGCGGATGACGAATTGTCCATTTTTCATCTTATTATAAATCCATTTTTGGATAAATGGTCTGATTATATTCCTTGGTCCCTTAAATAGTAATAATAATCCTGTTAGATCCGTTAAAAACCCAGGCATGATTAACAAGATTCCTCCAAAAAGAATACAGACTGCATCAATCATTGCATCGCCAGGAGTCTCCATAACTGTCATACGTGCCCTAAGCTCAGTCCAAGCTTTCATCCCTTGGCGTTTGGCGAGATAGGCTCCACCTATTGCCGTTATTAAAATAATTGAAATTGTTGGTAACAGACCAAGTGTTTTCCCCGAATAGATTAACAACGCGAGTTCAGCTGTCGGGACAGCAATGAAAAGGAGTACTAGCCATTTCACAATTAATTTCATCTCCTAAAAAGGCTGCTCACCGATTATTTCGGAAGCAGCCTCCATTTATTTAGAGTACGCTGGCGCGTCCATTATAGATAACACCTGATTCAGCATCCATTGTAACCTCATTGCCATGGCGAATCAGTTTTGTAGCATCTTTGACTCCGACAATTACAGGAATACCAAGACTTAGACCCACAATAGCACCATGGCTAGTTAGCCCGCCTTCTTCTGTTATTAGCCCTGCGCATTTTTCAATTGCAGGCATCATATCGCGATCGGAACCGTTCGTAACAAGAATCGCTCCTGTTGTATCATATGTCAGTGCTTCATCAGCATTTTTAGCAACTATGGTACGCCCGAAAGCGACATCTTTCCCGATTCCTTGTCCACGCGCAAGTAAATCACCGATGACATGGATTTTCATCAAATTCGTAGTGCCAGCCTTTCCGACTGGAACTCCAGCAGTAATGATTACTACGTCACCATGTCCAACATACTGATGTTTAACACTTTCTTCTACAGACTCCTGGAGGATTTCATCAATTGAACTCACTTTTTTACCAACAATTGGATAGACTCCCCAAACAAGTGACAGCTTTCTCGAACAAGCTTCTGATGATGTAACCGCGATAACAGGACAACCCGGTCGGTATTTGGCTATCATTTTAGCCGTATGTCCGCTCTCTGTCGGTGCAAGAACGGCCTTTACTTTCAAGTTAATGGCTGTGTATGCAGCCGCTTGTCCAATGGCTTCTGTCATATTACCATGTTTTTCACGTCTTCTTGTTGAAACTACTGAACGGTAATCGATAGCCTCTTCTGTGGCACATGCAATTCGATCCATTGTACGTACAGATTCAACTGGATAAATTCCAGCAGCCGTTTCTCCTGAGAGCATGATTGCGTCAGAACCGTCAAAAATCGCGTTTGCGACATCACTTGCTTCTGCGCGGGTTGGACGGGGATTTCTTTGCATCGAATCAAGCATTTGCGTTGCAGTGATTACCGGTTTTCCAGCCTGATTACACTTTTCAATCAAATTCTTCTGAACGAGCGGAACTGCTTCAGGAGGAATTTCAACACCTAGATCTCCACGGGCAACCATTAGGCCATCCGAGACAGCCAAAATTTCATCGATGTTGTCGACGCCTTCCTGATTCTCGATTTTAGGGATAATCTGTAAGTTAGAGCCGCCATTTTTCTCAAGAAGTGACCGTATTTCCATCACGTCCGAAGCACGCCTAACGAACGATGCCGCTATGAAGTCAACGCCCTCTTTAATGCCGAACAAGATATCCTCCGCGTCTTTCTCTGTCATTCCTGGTAGCTGGACCGAAACACCAGGTACGTTAACACCTTTGTTATTACTCAATGTACCTGAATTAACGACCAATGTATGAATTAATCCCTGACTTTCATCTGTGCCTGTAACTTCTAACTGAATTAGTCCATCGTCTAATAATATGATAGATCCTTCACTTACATCTTCAATCAATTTATCGTAACTGACTGAAAATACATCATTA
Organism: Sporosarcina sp. Y838; assembly: GCF_056786515.1. Lineage (NCBI taxonomy): Bacteria > Bacillati > Bacillota > Bacilli > Caryophanales > Caryophanaceae > Sporosarcina > Sporosarcina sp. Y838. The sequence continues at coordinate 116,958 of NZ_JBXCJD010000005.1, forward strand.
TTTCCTACAACTTGTGTCATGGAAATATCTATTTTTTCGGCTGCTACGAGTTCCACTTTTCCATTCTCCATCGAATGTGTCCGAATTTCAGGACCTTTCGTATCAAGCAAGATTCCTACAACTTTCCCTTTTTCACGTGCAACTTTTTTGATAGTGTCAATACGTGCTTTATGCTCTTGATGATTACCATGGGAAAAATTCAACCTGGCTACGTTCATGCCCGCATCTATAAGTTGTTCCAATAATTCTGGGGACTCACTTGCGGGACCAATTGTACATACTATTTTCGTTTTCCTCATCAACTATCGCCTCTTTTAAGTTTTTTGAACAACCAATTATATGGACAATTCCTGGGACATCTTGTACATTTTCTTATCAAAACCAGCTGATTGTTCGAAAACGTCCGTTAAGTCATAGTCTACCACCACATGATTTTGCATGCCAATAGCAATGCCTCCGCGACCCTCTTTTAAAACTTCAACTGCTTTTGCTCCATACTGACTCGCAATAACACGATCTCTTGCAGAAGGGGATCCACCACGCTGGACATGACCCAGAACAGAAATCCGTGTTTCAATACCGGCTTCCCGCTTCAATATTTCAGCGAGTTCTGCTGCAGACATCACCCCTTCTGCAACAATGATAATACTGTGCTTCTTACCGCGACCTGTACCACTTTTTAGTCGTTCGATAATATCAGGCACTTCGTACTTCTCTTCGGGGATAAGTATCGTTTCCGCTCCACCCGCTAGTCCAGCCCATAAAGCAAGATCACCGGCATCTCTCCCCATCACTTCGACGATGAATGTCCGCTCGTGAGACGTTGCAGTATCACGTATCTTATCAATTGCATCAATGACTGTATTCAATGCTGTATCGAAACCTATTGTTAATTCTGTTCCGTTTATATCATTGTCGATTGTGGCCGGAACACAAACACATGGCAATCCAAGAGCCGTTAATTCAAATGCGCCTTTGAATGAACCGTCTCCACCTATTACAACAAGTCCATCGATATTGTGTTTCTTCAATTGTTGAAGTGCCTTTTCTCGCCCTTCAAGAGTTCGAAATTCAGCGCTTCGGGCAGAACGCAACATCGTGCCTCCTCGCTGAATAATATCTCCTACGGAACCAAGTTGCAGAAGTTCAATTTTCCCTTCAATCAATCCTTGATATCCATTAAAAACACCAGCCACTTCAAGACCTTCATAAATCGCTTTCCGAACAACAGCACGAACTGCAGCATTCATGCCTGGTGCGTCTCCGCCACTTGTCAAAACAGCTATCTTTTTCGTAGAAATCACTCCAATCCAGGATTAAATATTATTTTCTAAACACGAATAGATGCGGTTACCCGCATCCTATATTTATTCAGAAAATACACCAATCTGACGAAACTTATCATATCGATGATTAACGAGTTCATGACCATTCAATGTGTTTAGTTTTTCTAATGATAAGCGGATTGCATCTCCTAAATGAATAGCTTGCGCTTCTAGGTCACGATGTGCACCACCGCGCACTTCCGGAATAATTTCCTCGATAATTCCCATTTCTTTTAAATGTGGAGCAGTGATTTTCATTGCCTCCGCCGCTTGTTTGGCTAGACTAGAGTCTTTCCAAAGTATAGTCGCTGCCCCTTCGGGCGAAATGACAGAGTATGTAGAGTTTTCAAGCATGTGGATATGGTTTGCAACGCCAAGTGCTAGTGCACCACCGCTTCCGCCTTCTCCGATAACTATGGAGATAACCGGAACAGTCAAGCCAGCCATTTCAACAAGATTACGGGCAATTGCCTCACTTTGCCCCCGCTCTTCAGCCGCCTTGCCAGGGAAAGCCCCCTTTGTATCGATGAAACACACAATTGGTCTTCCGAATTTCTCCGCCTGTTTCATTAGGCGCAGAGCTTTTCGGTACCCTTCAGGATGCGGCATTCCAAAATTCCGCTTGACGTTCTCTTTTGTATCTTTTCCGCGTTGATGGCCAATTACTGTAATGGGTCTCGATTCGAATGAAGCAATTCCACCTACAATAGCAGCATCGTCACCGTAAGCTCTATCACCGTGCAATTGCATGAAATCTTTAAAGAGCATATTTATATAATCCATTGTTGTCGGACGTTCGGGATGTCTTGCCACTTGAACCCGATCCCAAGGTTCCATATTTTCATAAATTTCTCTTTCCAACTTTTTCAATCGCATTTTTAACGTCTCGATTTCATCAGAAAGATCAACTGAGTTGGTCGTTGTATACTCTTCAAGCTCGATGATTTTTTCACGTAGCTTGACGATTGGTTCTTCAAATTTCAACGTTTTACCCATTTCAGTTCATCCCCCTTACATGAAGTCGCAAAATTTTAGAAAGTGTTTCTTTCATTTCAGCGCGGTGTACGACAGCATCCAATTGGCCATGATCCAGCAAAAATTCTGCAGTCTGAAAATCCTCCGGTAATTTTTCTCTGACAGTTTGTTCAATGACACGTCTACCCGCGAATCCGATTAGTGCTTTTGGTTCTGCTATATTAATATCACCTACCGAGGCAAAACTTGCCGACACACCACCCGTCGTTGGGTATGTCATCACAGATACATAAAGTAACCCTTCGCTCGCATGCCGATTAAGCGCGACACTCGTTTTAGCCATTTGCATGAGTGATAACACTCCTTCTTGCATGCGTGCACCACCACTAGCTGAAAATATGATTACCGGTATGCCATGTGCTGTTGCTTTTTCAATTGCGCGAGTAATCTTTTCCCCGACAACTGATCCCATTGAGCCCATTCGGAAATGGGAATCCATTATTGCAACAGCTACTTCTAGTCCATCAATCTTTCCTGTTCCAGTGAGTACAGCTTCGTTTAACCCTGTTTTCTTAGAATCCGACTCAACTTTTTCAGTATAAGCGGGAAAACTAAGCGGGTTTTCCGTCTTCAAGTGATTATCAATCGATTCAAACGTCTCGTCATCGAAAAGACAAGCAACTCGTTCAGTTGCAGTCATTTTAAAGTGATGATCGCATTTTGGACAGACTTTCAATGTCTTAATTAAATCTTTTGTTAAAACAATATGTTTACATTCCGGACATTTAGTCATTATCCCTTCAGGAACGTCGTTTTTAGCGTCGACGGAAGGAATTGTAGTTGTATTTTTATGTTTATTTCTATTCTTACTAAATAGATCTCGAATCATTACTGGCTTTCCCCTCTTTCACTTTCAACTAATTCAATCCATTCCGAATAAGCTTCCAGTGTTATAGTAGTATTTCCTTCACACAAATTGTGAAGCATTTTTTTTATAATATCGTTTTCAGTCGTTTCGGTCATGCTCTCGAATGGTACTTTGCTGTATTGTTTTAGTAGAAACCAAATTTTCAAAGATAATCTGTTACCGGTTGCGACAATCATCTCCCGGATAAGATCTTCCCGTAAGATTTCCCCGTCTTTATCAACTTTCTTCAATAAACTACCCCATACTGGCAAAACCCTTAACGTAGCATCATTACACACAGCCATAATCGCCGCTTTTTCATGGATTCTTCTTGTTTCCTGAACATCATTCACTGAGTCTGTCTGTTGCATGACGAATGCAGCAAGAACCTCAACGAGCTTATGCTTTTTGTAATCCACAAGAAAGGTCCCTTCACCGCGCCTGGTTTCAATAATCCCTAGTAACTCTAGACTTCGCAGCGCTTCACGAATCGTAGACCTGCCCGCTTGCAAGCGCTCCGCAAGCTCACGTTCTGAGGGTAACTTTCCACCTGTTTCAATACCTTCTTCTCGAATTATCGATTTAAGTTCTTCTACAATATCAAGAAACATTTTTGAAGTCGGTTTTGTATTTTGCATTCACGGACCCCTTCGAAAATATACATAATGAAAAGTGGTCAGACCACTTCTGTCTTTAGCATACAGAAAACGCTGCCGAACGTAAAGTGAAATCCAATTAAGGAAAAACCTACAGCATTTTTCATAAATCCTTTGTTTGTTGAATAATTATCTGCGGTTTCCCATTTCGACGTTCGACAGTCCCCTCAATATGAATGATTGCCATCTCGATAAGAAGCGGATTCGAGAGCGCGTATTTTTGTGGAAAAAGCGTACAAGAAATTGAGCCCGTTTCATCTTGAATCGTGACAAATGCCATCGATTCCCCTTTTTTCGTTCGTATTCGTTTGATTTCAGTTATAAGGCCAGCAATTTTCACATATGTTCTATCCGCTAAAGAATCGATTGAGATGATGGTATTATAATTACCCCCAGCTGCTTTCTTAACCTCAGCTGCAGGATGTTCTGATAGATAAAAACCCAGGACTTCTCTTTCGTATTCTAGCAACATCATCCTTGGCATTGTGCCACCAGGAGAGTATTTCGGACTTGCGACTGATCGCATCACTTCGCTGAGAAAATCGTCGCCATCATCAGGACGGATGAATAACGCATGGGATATTGCTGCATCAATCGACGTTAACAGGACTGCACGCGTTTCACCAAATACATCCAGTGCCCCAGCCTTAACAAGCGGTTTAATCGATTTCTCAGTGAATACCTCCCCCCCGAGAGATGCTGCCATTTCAAACAGCGTTTTCCAATTACCGCCAGACTTCCTAGCTCGCTTAACTGCATTATAAAAAGTGGGTGTTACGCCTTTGATAGCTCCAAGACCAATTCTTATTGAACCGTTTTCAACAGTGTACATATACTTACTGCGGTTAATAGAAGGAGGAAGAACTTTAACATCCCTCGCTTCAGATTCACGCATCAGTTCAATTGACTTCTCGTTGTTTCCAGTTGTTGAGGAAAGAAGCGCTGCGTAAAAATAAGCTGGTTCATTCGCTTTCAAATAAGCTAGTCTGTAAGAAATAAGTGAATATGCGACTGCATGGCTTTTTGGAAAGCCGTAATCCGCAAACTTCACAATGAGGTCATAGATTGCAACAGCTGAATTTTCAGGATAACCGTTACTGACGGCTTTTTGTGTGAAATGAATTCGTTCTTTCTCTAAGTTCTCCCGATTCTTCTTGCTGACCGCACGTCTTAACAGGTCGGCTTCTCCCATAGTGAATCCAGCAAAGCGAACTGCAATCTCCATGATTTGTTCTTGATAAACGATAACACCGTATGTTTCTTTTAACACCGCTTCGAGCTGTGGGTGAATATAGGTAATTTGTTCGTTATCATTTTTGCGTCGGCTATAAAGAGGGATATTCTCCATCGGTCCCGGTCGATACAAAGCAGTGATAGCAAAAATATCTTCAAACTTATTTGGACGGATTAATCGGAGGGCATCTCTCATTCCATCTGATTCAAATTGAAATATCCCCGTCATATCCCCAGTTCTAAATAGCTCAAATGTTTTTTCATCATTAAGTGCAATATCTTCAAAATCGATTCTGATTCCTTTATCGTAAGAGATCATTGACCTAATGCGGTCCAGTAGAGTTAAATTACGCAACCCTAGAAAATCCATTTTCAATAATCCCTGTTCTTCAACGTCTCCCATTGGCCACTGGGTCAGGTAGATGTCATCCGAACCGCTTTGAAGTGGTACTACATCAACTAGCGGGACTGGTGATAAAATAAGTCCCGCTGCATGTGTTGATGCATTGCGCGGTAGCCCCTCTAGCTTAATTGCAGCTTCTAACCAGTCATTTCGTACTGGATCAATTGCAATCCAATCACGAAGCGCTTTTGATTCTGCAACTGCCTGCTCGATTGTAATTCTGTGTCTATTAGGAATTTCTTTTGATAAATAAGCCATCTCTTCATTTGAAAAATCGAAAACTCGAGCCACATTACGGACAACTGATCTAGTGGAAAGCGTACCAAATGTAATAATTTGTGCGACATGCATTTTCCCATATTTCTTTGCAACATAGTCAATCACTTCAGAACGACGGTTGTCTGCAAAATCGATATCGATATCCGGCATCGTCACTCGACCCGGATTAAGAAACCGTTCAAAAATTAGTCCATATTTTATAGGATCTACATCAGTTATATCAAGGGCATAAGCAACAAGCGACCCTGCCGAAGAGCCCCGTCCGGGACCCGTAAGTATTCCTTGTTCTTTGGCATAACGCATAAAGTCCTCGACAATTAGGAAGTAGTCTGCGAATCCCATTTCACTAATAATTCCCATTTCATACCGTAGGCGCAAATCATACACTTCTTCCACCTCACCGAGCCGCCGTTTTAAACCTGCAGCACTGTTTTTAGCTAAGAGGGATGTTGAAGTCTCCTCCAGCGGAACTGGAAATACCGGCATCAGCGATTGAGTTGGCGGTAATGTTGCGTCGCACGATAAAAGGATATCTGACATATTTGAAAGCCATTGAAGTCTGTCTGAAAACCAATCAACAAGTTCGCTTTCTTCAGGGAGATATGCTGTCTTTGTAAGATTATGAGGCCTTGCTGGGTCATTAAGTTTATAACCCGTACGGATTGCTTCGGCGACTTCATACGCAAAAGCATCTTCTTTATGGATATACCTACTTTCATAGACAGCGGCAATAGGTATGTTTGTTGAAGCTGCAATCATTTCAATTGCAGCTTCATCAGGATGTTTTATGCCTCCTGATCTATCGATGCCTATAATAACCGAAGATGTGTCACACCCCTTTATCATGCGAGTAAAATCATCTTCGGTACGAGAAGTGTTCCATGAATCATCTGTCATCGGACAAAAGATTATACATCCCGAGCTATAAGCCTTCAGCCATTGAATGGGTAGTGTTTCAGACTCTCTCACAGAAACCGCACTGCTCATCTTCAGAAGGTTTCGATATCCTTCATCATCTTTTGCATAAACGTAAAGAAGGACGGCTTCCTTTTCTCCAGTTTCCAAGTACACAGACAAACCAATTACTGGGCGGATTCCAAATTTAATCATCATTTTATAAAAAGGACGGATGCCATATAATTTAGAATTGACAATCGCAACAGATGTAGCCCCTCTCCTTTTCAGAAGTGGGGCTAAATCCTCAATTTTTATGATTCCGCGCAGAAGATCTGCACCCGTCACTACTTGCGGATAGACAAGTGTCAATGTAATTCCTCCGCTCGTTTTCCTACATGCAAAGTTCTTTTAACTTTCCAATGACTTCATCTGTTTTTTCCCAAGAATAGACAGATGCGCCAGCTGCGAGTGGATGACCACCGCCTCCATATTGTGCAGCCAACGAATTAATAACCGGTCCTTTTGAACGAAACCTAACCCGAATCTGATCGGCTTCCTCAATAAAGATAATCCAGGCTTTAATTCCCTGTACATCCCCTAGTGCACCTACCAATTGGGAAGTATCCGAAACTGATACCCCAAATCTTTCGAGTAGTGCCTTATCCAGTTTCACAAAAGCTGCACCATTTTCGTCAATTGTGAAGTTTTGATAAATATATCCTTTAAGATGTAGTAATTCCCGCTTCATCTCATACATTCCTGCAAACAGTTCAGTTCTATCAAAATCAAATTTGATCAAATCACTTACTACTTCAAATGTATTTACAGTCGTGCTGGGGAATAGGAAACGTCCTGTATCTCCTACAATTCCTGCAAATAAAAGTCGGGCGGCATCAGTGGTCATTTTCCAACCATAATGTTCTTTTCCTACTTCGTATAAGGAGTAAATCATTTCCGATGTTGAACTTGAATCAGTATTAACCCATTTTACATCACCATAAGGATCCGCATCAGGATGATGATCAATCTTCATGAGTAAAGCACCTTCAGTATAGAACTCGCCGTCAATTCGCTCTATATTTCCTGTATCGGTGATAATCACTAGAGCCCCTTCATAAAACGATTGTTCGACATGATCCTGCAAAGTCAAATATGTAAGTGTCTCATCATGTTGGCCTGTTGCAAAAACTTGTTTTTCAGGATAATTAGCTCTTAACAATTCTTTTAACCCTGACTGTGAGCCATACGCATCCGGATCAGGTCTTATATGACGATGAATAATGATTTTATCGTATTTTTCAATTGTGTCGATGATTTGTCTTTTCATAAACGATTCCTCCAAGCTTCGATATATTCCGGTCGCAATCTATTCGAAAAGCCGCTACAATGTAATAAGTTTGTATGTAATGGAGGGCTTTCATGTTAACTATAAATTTCTTTTTAGTATTTTTCATAATCGCATCTGCGGTCTTTTATTTCTATTTCAAGACCAGGCAATTTCGTACCAAACAGCTATTTCCAATTCGCAAAAAAATGTATGCGAGTATGGCGGGTGGTTTTCTAGGTAGCTTGTTACTCTTTTTTGGAATTAATCAGCTGATGCTTTTTAATGGCATCACAACTTATATCATTGCAGCCTTGTTCATCGGCCTTGGAGCTTATGTAGGCATTTTCAATTATCGAGCCTACAAACATTATAAAAGTTTTGTCAAAGAAGAAACAGAGTTGAATGAAAACTGATGCGCTTATGTGCATCAGTTTTTATTTTCCACTTCTTCATCGTTCAAATAATTGATACATAATCATCGCTTTGGCAACTAAGTCACCTTCAGTTAAAATATCAAAATCGACTTTTACAAAACGTCTACTCATATGCAAAATCCTTGGTATGACAACGACTACACTGCCGAGTTGAACGTGTTTTATAAAATACAGCGACATGTTTTCAGGTACACTTTCCCCCCGTTTCCGCATCTTAATGGCTCTATTACCCGACTCAGTCAAAAGGGTCGTCAATGCTCCATAAGACAGGGAACCAAACTGATTTGTCATTTGTGGAATTACTGTAAACTCAATAGTATGGGGTTGCTCAGGTATCGTTTTCATCTGATTCTTTATAATGTCGTCAATTGTTTCTCCCTGCTGCGGTTGACGTTGCGTCATCTGCATCGCTTTTAAAACATCCTGTCGACTAATGATACCCGTGAGGATTCCTGCGTCTGTTACTACTGGTAGAAGATCAATGCCTTCCCAGATCATACTGTGTCCTGCGGAGGCGACAGATGTCTTACCGGTAACAGTAATTGGATGACGGGTCATTACTTTTTCAACTAATTCATCATTCATTTTACCAATCGCATCACGTGATGTTATTACCCCGACAAGCTTCCCACTTTTCTCCACAACGGGATAACCAGTATGGGCTGATTTATCATTCACTTCATGAAAGCGTGTGACCTGATCTTTTGCTGAAATCGTAATTGTTTCTGCTAGAGGCGTCAAAATATCTTCTACCAGCAAGATTTCTTTTTCGATTAACTGATCATAAATTGCCCTGTTTAACATCGTTGCTACTGTGAATGTGTCGTAACTTGTTGAAATAACGGGTAGGTCCAATTCATCCGCCAGTTGTTTCACTTCATCGGAAGCATCAAATCCACCTGTAACAAGCACCGCGGCACCAGCTAGAAGCGCTGTTTCATGTGCCTTCAATCTATTCCCCACGATCAAGAGACTACCTGCATTAATGTAACGCAGCATATCATCAAGTTGCATTGCCCCAATAACGAACTTGGTCAACGTCTTATGTAAACCACTGCGTCCTCCGAGCACTAGACCATCAACAATATTAACCACTTCTGCAAATGTCAGTCGTTCGATATTCTCCTTCTTTTTCCTTTCAATCCGGATAGTACCGACACGTTCGATCGTATTAACGAGTTTTTGGTTTTCTGCTTCTTTAATCGCCCTATAAGCTGTTCCTTCACTTACAGAAAGTGCTTTCGCAACTTGACGTACTGAAATTTTCTCACCAACGGAAAGTCCTTCGATATAACGAAGTATTAGTTCATGTTTTGTCGCCATGTCTTCACCTTTTCTCTATCATGACCTTAAGGCTATTCTACCACAAAACGTTTAAGAAAAGCGCTTACTGCATGAACAGTGACGACTGAACGGAGGACTGATGAAAAAGTCGGGATTTTTATAATTTAGCCAAGAACACCCGTGACTTCAGTTGTGGGAGGTTCATAATTCTATCGTTTCCCCTACATTCATTATTTTCACTATATTTCCATCAACTAGGGCTTTGAACGTTTCCGGATCTTGCTCAATCGGTGGAAATGTATTGAAATGGATAGGTACAGCAAGCTTCGGATTTAGTAATTCGACAGCGCTGGCCGCATCTTGAGGGCCCATTGTGAAGTTATCACCAATTGGAACAAAAGCTACATCAATTGGATGACGTTTTCCGATCATCTCCATATCGCCAAAAATCGAAGTATCTCCCGCATGATAGATTGTTTTCCCTTCCACCATAAACAAAATACCTGCTGGCATTCCTGTATAGATGATTTCATTCGCTTCAGTCGTGTAAGAAGAACTATGAAACGCCTGTGTATATTTCACTGTCCCAAAATCAAACTCACAGGCTCCACCAATGTTCATGCCGTGCGTTCTTAAGCCCTGCCACGACAGATAGACTGCAAGCTCATTCGGAGCTACAACAAGTGCATTACTGGCTTTCGCTATGGCAACGGTATCGCCAACATGGTCATTATGACCATGTGTCAGCAGAATTACATTTGGTTTTTCATTTTCTACTATTAGATCTGTAAGCTTATTTCCTGTAATAAATGGATCAATCAGAATCGTAAAATCGCCAGTTTTTATTTTAACAATCGAATGACCATGGTATGAAATCTTCATCGTAAAATCTCCTCCTATATTTCTTGTCATTAGACAAATTTCGTCGTACAACCTGAAAACCCTCTTTTTTGTTATAATAGGCATATACGTATTGGGAGGTCATTGTAATGAGTAAAGTAAAAGAAATACAACAATTTCTTCAAAAAGAAAATTTGGATGCAGCATTTATCACTACACCAGACAATGTATTTTACTTGTCAGGATTCCGAAGCGATCCCCATGAGCGACTTCTCGGTGTCATGGTGTTTAGAGATGAGAATCCATTTGTAATTTGTCCTTTAATGGAAATACCTGATGTAAAGGCAGCTGGTTGGCCTTTCGATGCAGTTGGCCACGAAGACACCGATGATGCATGGGATATTGTCATGGAGGCTGTCCGTAAACGTGGTAACCTTCCAGTTTCAATAGCAGTAGAGAAGTCTCATTTGACAGTCGAGCGTCTTGAACGCATGAGCGAGCTGTTTACTAATGCTAATTTCGTGCGCTTGGACGAACAGTTAAATAGCATGCGTAATATTAAAAGTGAAGAGGAACTAAACAACTTACGCATTGCTGCTGAACTTGCCGATTACGCTATCGAAGTGGGTTGCAGGGAGATTGCAGAAGGAAAAACTGAACTTGAAATTCTAATGGCAATCGAGTTTGAAATGAAGAAAAAAGGTGCCGAGAAGATGTCATTCGATACAATGGTCTTATCCGGTCCTAAAACTGCCTCTCCACACGGTACGCCTGGTGATCGTAAAATTCAGCAAGGTGATTTCATCCTATTCGACCTAGGCGTAGTCTATAAGGGCTATTGTTCCGATATTACACGTACAGTGGCATTCGGCGAGCCGACGGTTGAAATGCGTGAAATTTATGAAACAGTTAGAAAAGCGGAGCAAGCTGCTGTAGATTTAGTCCGTCCAGGCGTCAAGGCGATGGATATCGATAAAGCTGCTCGTGATGTAATTGATCAGGCTGGATACGGAGAATATTTCACACACCGAATTGGACATGGGCTTGGTATTTCAGTTCATGAGTTTCCATCGATCACAGGTACCAACGAACTTATTCTAAGAGAAGGCATGGTCTTCACAATTGAACCCGGTATTTATAATCCTGCAATTACGGGGGTCAGGATTGAAGATGATGTTGTTGTAACAGCTGACGGCGTTGAAGTATTTACAAAGTTCCCCAAAGAATTGAAAATTATTAAAGCTTAACGATTGCACAGTTTTTCGTTAAAACAAAAAGAAGTTGTCCACACACTAACAAGTGTGGACAACTTCTTCTATATCTTTATTGGTTTAATAGTGTCTCAGCAGGTACATATTCCACGCCTTGAGCATCTGCAACCGCTTTATATGTTACATGCCCTTCCATCGTGTTAATACCTTTTTGAAGAGGAACGTTATCGAGACAAGCTTTCTTATAACCTTTGTTTGCAATTTGAAGTGCATATGGAACTGTTACGTTCGTTAAAGCTGTTGTTGAAGTTTGTGGTACTGCACCTGGCATATTCGCTACTGCATAATGAACGACACCATGTTTTACATAAGTAGGTTCGTCGTGAGTCGTAACGCGATCCGAAGTTGCAAAAATACCACCTTGGTCGATTGCGATGTCTACAAGAACAGAACCTTGTTTCATCGATTTAACCATATCTTCTGAAACTAGTTTCGGTGCTTTCGCTCCTGGAATCAAAACAGCTCCGACAACTAGATCTGCATCTTTCACAGATTCAGCAATGTTGAATGGATTTGAAACCAGTGTTTGAATATCATTTCCGAAGATTTCATCTAATTGACGTAGACGGTCAACTGACAAGTCAAGAACTGTTACTTTCGCACCCATTCCTACTGCGATACGAGCAGCATTCGTTCCAGCTTGTCCGCCGCCGATAACTGTTACGTTACCGCGTGAAACACCTGGTACGCCGCTCAGTAAAATACCTTTACCGCCGTTTGTTTGTTGTAAATATTGTGCACCGATTTGTGTAGCCATACGGCCTGCGACTTCACTCATTGGAGCAAGAAGTGGCAACGAGTTATTTGGAAGTTGTACTGTTTCGTAGGCTATCCCAACAACTTTTTTGTCAAGAAGTGCTTGAGTCAACTCTACTTCAGGTGCAAGATGCAAGTATGTGAATAAGATTAGCCCTTCACTGAAATATCCGTATTCGGAAGCAACAGGTTCTTTAACTTTCATAACCATATCTACATTCCATGCTTCTTCAGCAGTTGCTACGATTCTAGCACCAGCCTCACTATAATCTTCGTCCATAAAGCTTGAACCTAAGCCAGCACCTTTTTCAATAATAACTTCATGTCCTGCAGACTTTAAGTTGAATACGCCTGCAGGTGTCATAGCGACACGATTTTCGTTGTTTTTCACTTCTTTTGGGACACCAATAATCATTACTATTCCTCCTCGAGATGATGTTTAGTTAGTTGGTCACCTGACATCCATGCATTCATCTGAACCAATCCAATTCAATATTATCAGAAAGTAAGTTATTATGCTCTATTTTGTCTATTTGCGGAATATTGAATAAACAACCACTCTGTAATTGTACGATAGATTTTCATTAAGCCACTTCTCCCAACTGTCACAATTTCGTCAAATCACTAAATGATTATCATTTCCCTCTATGATTAAAAGGTTTTTCAACTATAAAAGTCGAAATAAGGTAGTATACTATTATTAGGATGGAGTGAGGAATAATGACTTTAGTATACAAACAAATTTTAGTTGCTGTAGACGGTTCCAAAGAATCCGAATGGGCTTTCAGAAAAGCTGTGGCAATTGCTGATAGAAACGAAGCAACACTAAACCTAATAAACATTATCGATACACGTTCTTATGCTGCAATCGAAGCTTATGATCGTTCAATTGCTGAACGTGCCCAAAAATTTGCTGAAGATCTTTTAGGCGATTACAAAGTAGAAGCAGAAAAAGCTGGATTGCAACGTGTTAATGTCATAGTAGAATATGGCTCACCAAAAACAATGATTTCTAAAGATCTATCTAAAAAATTAGAGGCTGATTTAATCATTTGTGGTGCAACCGGTTTAAATGCTGTAGAACGATTCCTAATCGGCAGTGTATCAGAAAATATAGTACGTTCCGCCAAATGTGACGTTCTTGTTATTCGTACACCTGAATCTGCGAAATAATGAAAGTAGAGTTGTCCACTTGTTCTATGGACAACTCTTTTTTATATTGTAGACAATACCTAAAATTAAGGCTGAATAACCATAGCTCTAATTTGAAATTATCAATATGAGCAATCCAATTTTTCTATTCTACAAGATTGTCCTTAAATGAATCAATTAGTTGTAAGGGTTCATGTACCCTTAAAACCCATATAATAATGACCCAATCAAAATTCATAGCAAAAAGGCAACTCAATGTGAGCTGCCTTTTTGCTTAATCTTTCTCAATTATCCTTCAAATCTTCAACTGAATCAATATCTACGTATGCAGGTACAACCAATCCATTTTTTGTTCCTTGAAGATTTGGTCCAAGGTCAACTAAATCATTCTTATATGTTTCATAATATTCCATATGTGTACCTGGTAACCAAGCACCGACCATAGCATCTGCACTATTGTTAGCAACACCAGCAAACATTGGTCCAACTTCAACCTGAACATATGACACATCGTATCCACTTTGTTCGAGTACTTTACCAATGACATTTGTACTGGCAATCTCTGAATCCCAAGCGACAAACACAAGATCTATACTTTCGCCATTTCCTGCCGCTACCCCCTTCGTCCACTCTGCTACTTTGTCCGGATTATTTTCAATCCACTGTTCAGCAGCTTCTGCAGCACTCGATCCATTAGAAACTTCCACCATGACACTTTCCATATCACTTGGTTCCCAGATGAATTGGTCTAGGATCTTATATGCACCTGGGGCATCTTGTTCGAGTCCTTTTCTTACAAGTGTATTAATGTCTTCAGCTCCACCAAATGAACCCTTAGGATCCTCCAGGTATTTCAAATCATATGCTGAGAACATCCAATGTGGAGTCCATCCTGTGACAATAATCGGCTCTTCTGCATCATAAGCTTTTTTCAATTCTGCAATCATAGCAGCTGAAGAACCTTCCACTAGAGTCCAATTATTTAGTTCATAATCAGTTATTGCAGTTTTAGCTTGCCCCATAAGTCCTGCACCAGGCTCAATCCCAATTATTTCATATCCTGTCTGAGTACCAATTTCACTAGCATTCTCATTCACAGTATCCCCTTGAGGAATTGCTAAAACAATCGCAGTACCGCCTATAAGTAAAGCGAAAATTAAAAAGACGATTTTTGGCTTAATAACATGTTCATAAGCTGGCTTGCGCAAGTTTTGCGTAATGCGATCAAGAATGATAGCGATTATAACAATTGACAATCCTGCTTCAAAACCTTGACCAACATTAATTTGGCTGACAGCTCTGTATACCTCTGCTCCTAGACCAGGTGCCCCTACTAAAGAAGCAGTTACAACCATCGAAAGAGCAAGCATAATACTTTGGTTTACTCCTGCCAAAATCGTTGGCATGGCCAATGGCAATTGAACTTTAAACAATTTTTGATTAGTTGTCGATCCAAAAGCATTTGATGCTTCGATAAGATCTTCAGGTACTTCTCGAATACCAAGATTCGTCATACGGATAGTTGGCGCAATCGCGAAAATAAACGACGCAACAATCCCTGGCACTACGCCAATTCCAAAGAATAAAATCGATGGAATCAGGTATACAAACGCTGGCATTGTTTGCATAAAATCTAAAGTAGGTGTAACAATTTTTTGTACTGTTTTGTTTTGTGCACACCATATTCCTACTGGAATCCCTACTAGAATTGTGAGAAATCCTGATACTAACACAATCGAAAGTGTTTGAATTGTCGACTCCCAATAACCTAAATTATCAATCAGAAGTAAACTAACTATGGTAAATACACCTAATTGCCATTTACTGGTATAGGTAACTAAAAGTCCTAAAATGATTATTAATACGATAGGCGGCCCTACACTCAATACCTCAACTATAAGATCTAAGCCCCAATCAATTACATTTGTAAATAATTCAAAAAATCCTGCAAATACAATGGTTACCCAATCAACTAGGGTATCAACCCATTCTCCAAGTGGTATTTTGGATATACTCAAATCATTCACTCTCCAAATCATTCAAGGAATCTTTGTTTCCGACAAGAGCTCCAATTAATGCGCCCCGAATAATAATTCCTTTAATTCTGTTCTCTTCATCTATAACTGATATTGGTATACTTGACGTTGCCATCACTTCCATAATATCAGCAAGTAAGGTACCCTCTGTTACAGTTGGGATGTCAGCAGTCATCACTTCAGAAATTGATTTTCCTTGATCTATTGCAAGACGTGCATTCTCAGCACTAAGCGCACCTAATAACTTTTGCTTACGGTCCACAATGAATATACTGGAATAACCCTGTCTTCCCATGATTTCTAGTGCAACCCTTGGACCTCTGTCTATACTAATTTTCTCTGGACGTTTCATCACGTGTGATGCAGTTAGTATTTTAGACAAATCGACATCTTCCACGAACTTCTCTACAAATTCATTTGCTGGCTCTATCATTATTTGTTCAGGTGTTCCGAGTTGAATGATGCTTCCATCCTTCATTAAAGCTATTCGATCTCCTATGCGCAGTGCTTCATCCAAATCATGTGTGATAAAAATAATGGTTTTCTTGAAACTTTCTTGAATTTCAATTAACTCATCTTGCATATCCTTTCGAATTAATGGATCTAGTGCGCTAAATGCTTCATCCATCAAGATGATTTCTGTATCACTAGCAAGTGCACGAGCAAGTCCAACCCTTTGTTGCATTCCACCACTCAATTGTGAGGGAAACTGGTTTTCATATCCCTTCAACCCTACAGCTTCTAACGCATTCATTGCTTTTTCATGGCGCTCCTTATCGGAGATTTTTTGAATCTCAAGCCCAAATCCTGCATTCTCTAGAATTGTTTTATGTGGAAAAAGCGCAAAGTTTTGAAATACCATGCTTATCTTTTTCTGTCTCACATCTCTTAGACGAGCAGCATCCATTTTTACAATATCTTCATTATTGATCAAAATCTCACCTAATGTCGGCGTAATTAAACGGTTGAACATGCGGATTAATGTAGACTTTCCACTTCCGGATAATCCCATTATTACGAAGATTTCACCTGGATAAACGCTAAAGTTTACATTTTTAACGCCGACAGTGTGCCCCGTTTCTTTTAAAATGTCTTTCTTTGAACTGCCTTTTTTTAATAACTCTACTGCAGCTTTTGGAGATTTACCAAAAATCTTCGTTACGTTTTTCACTTCTACAATTGGTTTCATTTATACACCTCAATCAATATTCTCTTCAGGTAAAGATCCATACATCCTTTTTTCATGAAGGCAGATTATTGCACATTTTTTTCGATAATAAAGAAAGGTTATGCAAACAATGAAAGATAGAGACGTTCATTGTTCACATTGTCTTTATTACACATAAAATGAAATAATACTTCAAAAGCAGACTTTGCAAATATACTATTGAAGTATTTCTCTTATTACAGTTGTTCATACCAACTTTAGATTTTAAATTGAGAGGAATTTAAAACAAAAGGACAGAACTGCAGTCATTTCAATTTCTCAGGAAGAAATAGGAGATTTACTTTTTAACTATATAGTTGTTTTGCAGTCAATTCAATTTTACTATCCACTCTCATATTCAATATGTGATTAAATAGACCTATGTAAATGAACTTTAAATAACATTCGATAAGCCCCTGATGCCGATGACTTCAGTAGAATTTTTACCGATAAAATTTCAGTAAAAATCATCGATTTGAATATTTTTTTAATTAATACATTTGACCTATTGAATAAAAGTAGTTTTGAGGGAAATAAATTAAAACTAAACCACGCATTATATGAGTCAATTCGCTACGGACCAAACCTATGTTAATAGGATAAATGAGGAAAGTTAAAAAAAGGTGACCGAAAAACTTCTTTTTATTGTTGAAATATATTCTTTAGGTGCCACTTAAAATAAGGCTTATTTTCCTCAAATCGAGCAATCTTCTTTTTTGGATGGATATTATATACTAAATAATCGTTCTCAGGAACAGACGTAGAAATATGTAATCTGCCTTGTCCATCAAACGCAATATACCCTTTATCGTATAAGGCGTCGTGATTACAACATAATAGTACTCCATTATAAGGATAGACTCTTTCAAGATCCGTACTGTCTTTCCACGGCTTGGAGTAGCTCGCTTGAAGCAAAGCAGATAATTCAATATCACACAAAGCACATTTATGATTCCACAACAGCAATAACTCTCTCCTAAACTTTTGTTGACCCAAACGAATCTTTGATTTTACTTCTGCTTCCGTTTCAGCAATCATTGGAATAAATGTATTGCGCTCTGTACGCAGAACTGTACCAATCGCTAACTCCAGCTGCTCCTCATCCACTTGGTAAATGTTCAAATCACTAATGAGTTCTAATAATTTAATAACCAACTCTTCATTACATGGATATAAATATCCTGAGTTTCCATTTCCATCTTGTTGAAACGGAGAATATTTTATTGGTAAAAGTGGTGAAATTTCATCAAAGTTTGAGTGTACGTTTAGAGGTTTTTCTAGTTCATGATATTCTAAATTCACCAAATAACCGTCATCACTCGAGCGTTCATATCTTTGCACTTTTGATGGTTTAGTCGCTGCTCTGCATTCCGTTTTAGCAACACTAATCGCAACAATATTCCCTTTTACATAGTGGAAGAAACGATCACCTTCATTCACTTCCTTCATCCGCAACCATGAATGGGGGATCTGCCCTCCACTATCTTGTTGCGGAGACCAAATAACACCTAATTCTTTTTCTTTTCGATATGTTTCACCTTGCATGACAAAAAAGCTCTTCATATATAGAACACCCCCTAAATAGTAAAACCCCTTAAACCTTTTATACCCCTGCAAGCCTCATTGTATCTCTCGCCATTCTGATTTCTTCGTTTGTTGGGATTAATCGTTCTTTTAAAGTTTTCACGAATAACAATACTGTTTTCGCTGATTCCAGCTGTAAATTAATGATAAAAGAGTTGCCCAATTTTTATATGGGCAACTCTTTTTCACATGTATTGTGGATAATACCCGAATCTAGGACTGAATGTTTAAAAACAAAGCACACTGCACTATCCTTCCAAACTTATAATTGCGCAACCCGCATCGTATCTCTGGCGATCATAACCTCTTCGTTCGTCGGGATGACAAGCACTTTTACAGGGGAGTATGGATAACTAATATGTACTTCCTTTCCCTTGATATTATTTAAATCAGGATCTAGGTAGACTCCCATAAACTCAAGGCCTTCTAAAACTTTTTCGCGAATAACTATACTATTTTCACCGATTCCAGCTGTAAATATAATTGCGTCCACACCGCCCATCCTCGCAGCGTAAGAACCAATATATTTATGAATTCGATCCGCAAAGACATCTAACGCAAGCTGTGCACGTGTATTTCCTTTTAAAGCCTCGATTTCAATGTCGCGCAAATCACTCGAAAAACCCGAAATCGCAAGCATTCCTGATTGTTTATTCAACACTTCGAGTACTTCTTCAACAGTCTTTCCCGTTTGATCCATAATATAAGGGATTAGAGCGGGATCTATATTTCCTGAACGTGTTCCCATCGTTACACCAGCAAGAGGTGTAAAACCCATAGAAGTATCTAGCGATTTACCACGTTCTACTGCTGCTATGCTCGCGCCATTTCCCAAATGACAAGAAATTAGCCGCGTATCTTCAAGTGGTCTGTTTAACAACAACGCTGCACGCTCTGTTACATACTTATGACTAGTACCATGGAAACCGTATTTTCGGATACCGTATTTTTCGTAATACTCATATGGCAACGGATATAAAAATGAACTTTCCGGCATTGTCTGATGGAATGCTGTGTCAAAAACTGCAACTGCCGGAACGTTTGGTAAAGCTTTGTTAAACTCGTTAATACCTACGATATTAGCCGGGTTATGCAATGGCGCTAGATTAGATAGTTCTTGAAGTGCAGCGACAACATCTTCATTAATAAGCACAGAATCGCTAAATACTTCACCACCATGTACGACACGATGGCCGACTCCGTCAATCTCATCAAAAGAGGTTACGATTCCTTGGCTAATCAGCATTTCAAGCAATATATTTACTGCTTCTGTATGGTTCTTGATACCTTGTTTTAATTCAATTTTACCATCTTCGGATTTCATGGTGAACAATGATTCAGTTTGACCAATTCTATCTATTAGTCCTATCGTCGTTACGTATTCTTCGGGCATTTTGAGAAGCTGAAACTTCAAGGATGAACTCCCAGCGTTTATCGCTAAAATATTCCGCATAAAGTGTACCCCTTTTCAACTGATTTCTTTTGTATCAGACACAATTGTCAGGTTAATAATACTTTATTCATTAGCCCAAATATCAATTTTCTGAAGAAATAACGCCATTGCATGCCTATCAGTCATATTAGGAACTTTAGCAAGAAGAACATCATGCACCACTTTCTTTTCTGGTAAGGGTTTCTGCAGTATTAAAATACTTTTTGCATGAGCCGCATTTTTGAATAATGAATCAGGTAGTTGAATAATTGCTCGGATAATTGTTTTGTTTTTTAAGTACGGATGCAATACAGAAGATTGGTCGGATTCGAACAGATTCGCAGGGACGATGAATAAGCCATGACCTCCCGGTTTTGTGTGCTTCATCGATTGCTCAATAAATAAATGATGTGCATATGCATGTCCCTCAGCGGACATCAATTCATAATTTAGTGCATTTTCATCATCCGGATAGAAACCTACTGGTAAATCACTTACCGTAATATCGACTGGATCTACAAATAACGGTCGCAGTGCGTCTTGAACATAAAACGTAACAGGATGTTCAAGGAGTTCCGCTGTAACTGCAGACAACCTGACAAGTAAATCATCAATTTCAATTGCCGTTGCAGTGACATCATTTTCAATTGTATTCATGACAGTATAAAGCAAATTACCTGTGCCTGCCGCCGGATCTAAAAGTGTCAGACTTTGTTCATCTGCCGCTAATTTACCAGCGATATGTCCAATGAGCATCCCAATAGAATCAGGGGTCATCTGGTGATTAGGCTGTACATTTTGCTTCATGCCTTTCAAAACAGCTAGCTGAATACCTTTACGGATATCCTCTTTAGTGATCTTTTCTGTTACTTCGGGTTTTATATCGCCTACTAACCACTTTTGGCAGACTTCAACAATCGCTTCTAAGTAAAGCTCTTCCTTAGATTCCGCATATGCATCTATAAATGAAAATATAATTTCCGTATTTGTTTTCATATCTTTATCC
Organism: Sporosarcina sp. Y838; assembly: GCF_056786515.1. Lineage (NCBI taxonomy): Bacteria > Bacillati > Bacillota > Bacilli > Caryophanales > Caryophanaceae > Sporosarcina > Sporosarcina sp. Y838. The sequence goes on from NZ_JBXCJD010000005.1 coordinate 137,962, forward strand.
CTCAATTGACAAAGCCCACCCGTCTCCGAGTGGGCTTTCATAATTTTTATTACTTTGTTAGTTTCTTTACTGCTAAAATTGCTTTTTCGTAATCAGGATGGTCTGTACCTTCCCCGACATATTCAACATAAGTTACCTTATTATCTTTATCAATAACAAATACTGAGCGTGCAAGCAAACGCAGCTCTTTCATGACAACTCCGTATGCTTCTCCAAATGAAAGATCACGATGATCGGAAAGCGTCTGAACATTGTCAATTCCTTCTGCAGCACACCATCTAGCCTGTGCAAACGGAAGATCGGCAGAGATTGTCAAGACTTGAACGTTATCTCCAAGTGACGAAGCTTCTTCATTAAACTTACGCGTCTGTGCTGAACAGACTCCTGTATCGATAGAAGGAATCACACTGATTAGTCTGACCTTCCCATTTGAGTCAGCAAGTGTAACCGGGCTCAAATCGTTAGCAAGCACTGTAAAATCATTTGCTGTATCCCCTACTGAAACTTCTTTACCGAGCAATGTCATAGGATTGTTTTGAAATGTAACGTTAACCATTAATACGCCCCCTTTTCTATATCTATCTTACTAAATCAGAGTGCCTTCTTGCAACTGTTGTCCCTCATTCCGTTTGCGATAATTTATCCGCAACTCTTTTTCATACGAAGACTCATGTTCAACAATTGTGTCCGCAAACAAATCATGCAACGCTTCTTTTTTCGGCATGAATATGACTATTAAATAAGGAACCAAAAGCATTTTGGAAATGAAACGTCCAATGCCCTCTCTGAAGATTATCGCTCCCCAAGTCAGTTGCCCTCCATCTTTTGATGCAACTCGTATACCCATAATCATTTTTCCTACTGTCTGTTGCAAATACTTCGTCATTAGCATGAAGTAGAGCAACAACAACACTAACACCGTGATTTTATAGGGGCTGAATAAGAAGAATGAAGGGTTTGTTATTTCCCAACTAGCAATTCGAAAAATCGGTTTAATGATAATTCCGCTGATGGCAGAGAGAACAATCAAGTCTATTGTGTACGCCCATAGCCGCGTCCAAAACCCCGCATATTTCGCATGAAAGTGTTCTGTTTCAACAGTTTCATAATCGCTAGGCTGTCCTGTGACAATTGTTTTATCCGTCAGATCCGGTTGTCGTTCAATATATTCCGACATATTTGTCCCTCCTTATCTTTCACCGTATAAATACATCATTCTTGGTGCATTATAATCGTTCAACAACTTACCAATCAATTCTGATTCAATATTACTTCCGAATAGATTTCCAGCTTTCACTCCAATTAAGGATGCCCAGCTGTCTTGAGTTGTATATTCGAAAACTGTTGCATTCTGAAGATTATTATCTTCCTTCATGGCCGCTATTACATCTGTTACTTTACCGTATTCATCCGCAAGCCCAACTTCAATTGCCTGACGTCCATTCATGATACGGCCGTCAGCAACTTTTTTCACTGCCGCTTCGCTCATACCCCTTCCGTCTACAATAATATCGACAAAGCGTTCATAAGAATCATTAATCATTTCCTGTAGCATCGCACGCTCTTCGTCTTTCATTTCACGTGATCCGCTCATGATGTCTTTGTAAGGTCCTGTTTTGATGGTATTAAAATCAATACCATATTTTTCAGCGAGTTTCGCATAATTTACACTTTCCATAATGACGCCAATTGAACCTGTAATTGTTTCTGGATTAACGAAAATCTTATCAGCCGGTGCTGACACATAGTAACCACCTGAAGCCGCCATTCCTCCCATCGAAATGTACAGAGGTGTTTTATTCTCTTGTTGAATTAAGCGAAGAGCATCGTAAATCTCTGCTGATTCAACCACACCTCCGCCAGGTGTGTTCACTTTCAATACCACTCCTTTAACGCTAGTATCCTCTAATACCTCATTCAACTGACTCATGAAGAATTGATGATTATAGCCCGAAGGTTGAAATAAAGATGTCGAAGTCCCTAAGTCTTGGATAATCCCATCGAGTGTGAGGACAGCAATTCTTTCTCCCCCACTACCTTCTTCTATAATCGATTCTTCATATCCCTCGGATGAAGTAGCCATCATTTCTTCAAAGAAACCATCGAAGTCTCTCGTAAATATGTACGATAATGAATTAATACCTACCGAAACAAAAACTAGTGCCGCAGCGACAATAACTGCAATCCATCGTTTCATTGTCATTTAAATTCCTCCTTTTTTATATCACTATTTTATACGTTACCATACACTAAAATGTTTCATTACATGCTAAAATGAGTATAACTCATTCGGAAGGAGCTTGTGCAATGACAGATCGGATGAATATTTTTATTTATAGCAAACATGATGAAGTCTCACTTGATAAAAAGTTAAAGGTGGAAGATGCATTAATCCATGAAGGTTTTACTATGACCGAGAGTGATATAGATGCGAATATTATTATTAGCATCGGTGGTGATGGTTCATTTTTACAGGCGGTCCGCAAAACTGGTTTCCGCCAAGACTGCTTATACGCAGGCATATCTTTAACAGCCAAACCTGGTCTCTATTGTGATTTCAATTTCAATAACCTATTTCAAATGACACAAACAATTCGTGCTGCAGAACTTAAAGTAAGAAAGTATCCGCTAATTGAAGTGAAAATTGACAATCACCAACCATTCTACTGTTTGAACGAACTGAGTATACGCTCTAATATCATTCGGACATTTGTCATGGATGTCATTATTGATGATAAGCTATTTGAAGTATTCCTAGGCGACGGTCTTATCATTTCTACGCCGACCGGCAGTACCGCTTACAATAAATCCGTCAATGGTGCAGTAGTAGATCCACTACTCAGCTGTTTTCAAGTAACTGAACTTGCATCCGTAAATAACAATAATTATAGAACGCTTGGATCTTCGTTCATCATGAGTGGTCAACGAAAACTAAAGCTTAATGTTCACCAGGATGGCAACGTCTTCCCTATAATCGCCGCTGACAATGAAGCACTTGGCATACGCCAGGTCAAAAACGTGGAAATCTGCTTGAGCGACAGAACCGTGAAAACAGTTAAGATGAAAAATAACTCCTTCTGGGAAAAAGTACAACGGATGTATCTCTAGAAAAGCGTAGGGCGCCGTTTAGCCCCGACAGGCGCAAGGCAGTTTGCAAGGAGGGTATCTCAAGCCACCTAAGAGGGTTGAAGTGTTCAATCCCTCCCTAACTAACTGACCTGTGACCCGAGGGACTGGCGACCATAGCTAGACAACAAGTAAAGCGAAGGTTTAGCACCGAAAGGCACAAGACAATAAATCGTCGCCACTTTAGCCTCCTGATTATCCACTTCTATAGTAATCCCAAATTTCATTAATCTACATTTGCAGAAGCTTCTTGCAGCCGCGCTTTTTTCACTTTCACCACTTCTAAAATTTTCGACACAGTAAACAAGAGCAACGCTGACCAAATGAAGGCGAATGATAACAAATCAACTCCTCCAAAAGTTTCTTTATAAACGATAACCCCAAGGAATAACATCATCGTTGGTGCGATGTATTGAAGAAACCCTGCCATGTAAAGAGGAATTCTCTGCACTCCTTTTGCATACATAAGAAGCGGCAATGCTGTTGCTGCACCTGTCAAAATCAGCAGAATATCTGTTTTGATAGTTGAATGCAAAAATACAGCGTTCCCATCTTTAAACAACATAATGTAGTAAATAACTGCGAACGGAGCAATGAAAAGTGTTTCAATTGTTAAGCCGCGTAATGCATCGAGTTTGACTTGTTTTTTGATAAGCCCGTAGACTGCAAATGTAATGCCAAGAGCGAATGCCAGCCATGGGAACGAACCATATGAAACTGTTAAAATTGTAACGCCAGTCGCAGCTAGCAAAAAAGCTACTTGCTGGGACTTCGAAAGTTTTTCCTTTAAGAAAAAGATTCCGAGTAAAACTGAAATTAGCGGATTTATGTAATAACCTAGACTTGCTTGAATAATATAGTCATTATTCACAGCCCATATGTAGATGAACCAATTGGATGAAACAAGTGCCGAACCTGCGAACAATGCCCAAAAATTTCGTTGTGATTTCCAAAGTGCCTTAATGTCTTCTTTTAGATAACGACCATTTTTCATTAGTAATACTACTAATAGAGTAATTACAAATGCCCATACAATTCGACTCATCATTATTTCGGTACTTCCGACATGTTCGAGACTTTTCCAATAAATCGGCATAATACCCCAAATTAAATAGGAGCCTATCGCCCAAAGAACACCGTTTTTTTCCATTTGCATTACTTAGCCTCCTTTATATTTTGATTTCCGAAATAATCTACTCAGTATATTCTTTTGGAAAAGTTTCGTAAAGAAGATATTAAATATCGGTTTGATATTAATGCAAGATTCACTAATCATAATAAAAACCCCTTTTCCAGTCACGGTTATTCCGTACCGGAAAAGCGGCCTGCTAACAATAATGACTTACTCTTGTTCTTGTTTTCTTAATTCTATACGCATAATTTTCCCTGAAGCTGTTTTAGGCAGTTTATCCAAAAACTCGATTTTCCGTGGATATTTATAAGGTGCCGTTAATGTCTTCACATGCTCTTGTAATTCTCTGATAAGACCTTCTTCATTTTCCCTTTCAGGGTTTTTGAGAACAATGAATGCCTTTACGATATTTCCGCGCACTTCATCAGGACTTGCGACGACAGCACATTCACGTACTGCTGAATGCTTCGTCAATGCATCCTCCACTTCAAACGGCCCAATTGTATAACCAGAGCTGATAATAATATCATCTCCCCGGCCTTCGAACCAGAAGTAACCATCTTCATCCATTTTTGCCCTGTCACCTGTCACGTAATACTCGCCTCGGAACTGCATCTTTGTTCGTTCAGGATCATTTAAATATTCCTTAAATAACGCGGGAGTCGATACATGTACTGCGATATCTCCAACTTCTCCAATGGCAGAAGGATTGCCTTCATCATCAATAATATCAACTTTATTTCCAGGCGTCGGTTTTCCCATCGAACCTGGACGCGCTTCCATACCAATCATTGTTCCTACAAGAAGCGTATTTTCTGTTTGTCCATACCCATCTCTTACTGATAGAGAAAATACTTTATCGAATATTTCAATGACTTCTCGGTTCAACGGTTCTCCTGCGGAAACTGCACTTCTTATTGAGGATAAATCGTAAGCCTCAAGTTTTTCTGCCTTCGCCATAAATCGATATTCAGTAGGCGTACAACATAAAACATCCACTCGATAGTCTCTAATCAAATTCAAATAGGTTTCTACTTCAAATTTGCCATCATAAATGAGTCCAGTCGCTCCACTACCTAATACAGAGAGGAATGGTGTCCATATCCACTTCTGCCAACCCGGCGCGGCAGTCGCCCAAACTATATCTCCTTCTTCAATGCCTAGCCAACTTGCACTTGTTGTCCGCAGATGGGCGTATCCCCAACCGTGTGTATGTACTACTCCTTTTGGTTTTCCTGTTGTGCCCGAAGTATATGATAGAAAGGCCATGTCTGTACTCTTTGTTTCCGGTCTAGCGAATTCCGTTGATGCAGTCTTCATAAGTTCAGTTAGAGAAAGCTGATCATTCTTTGCCTCCCCGACAACAAATAGCTGAACATCATCCATATTCCTCACTTCACTGAATTGATCGGTAAATGCATCAAATGCTACAATTGCTTTTGCATTGCTATGCGCTATACGATATTCGATATCTGACGACCTCAACATTTCAGAACTTGGAATTACAGCTAGACCCGCCTTGAGTGCTCCGATATATGTAACATACGCTTCAATATTCCGAGGTACCATAACTAATACAACATCGCCTTTTAATAGACCTTTCGATTGAAATACATTGGCGACTCTGTTTGCCGATTCCATTAATTCATCATATGTTAGTTGTTGCTTTTGCCCTTCCGAATTTACGTATATAAGTGCTTTTTTCCCAGTACCTGTTGCATACTTTTCGAACTCACTTACCAGATTATATTCTTCAGGTGCAATCAATTGTTCACGTTTCATAACGATTCCCCCTTATATGTCTAAATTAAGTATACAAATAAACGACCGACAATTCAAAACAAATTTACTAATTCTAAAATGGAATGGTTAAAATGATTGATAAATGAAGATACTATAAAAAAATAGGAAAAGCCATCCCGGAAAAATTACCGGAATGGCTTTTCTATTGATTGTTATTGGTTGTTTCCTTTCATTTGTTCCTGGGCTTGTCGCACTAAGCGCTTTGTAATTTCTCCGCCTACGGATCCGTTGGCACGCGCTGAAGCATCTGGTCCCATTTGCACACCAAACTCTGATGCAATTTCATTTTTCATTTGGTCAAGTGCTTGTCTTACACCTGGAACTAGAAGCTGGTTAGAGTTACCGCTGTTATTGTTGTTCGCCATGATTACCACCTCCTTCTAAGTATAGAATGTGCAAGAAACAGAAATTAATGCACCATTTAGAGTCGGTAAATATTGTTAACTGCGTTAGATGTGATTAGATGCCTTTACTATTGATAATACTGTATAAGCGAAAAGCTGCTTCGGACAATGTCCTAGACAGCTTTTCATTTAAAGTATTATTGTTGGGATCCATTCATTTGTGATTGAGCCTGACGCACTAATCGCTTTGTAATTTCTCCGCCGACGGATCCGTTGGCACGCGATGAAGCATCTGGTCCCATTTGTACACCGAATTCTGATGCAATTTCATTTTTCATCTGATCAAGTGCTTGTCGTACACCTGGAACTAGAAGCTGATTTGAGTTGCCGCTGTTGTTGTTTGGCATGTTTGACACCTCCTTCTAAGTATAGAATGTGCAAGAAACAGAAATCGATGCACTATTTAGAGGCGGTAAATACTGTAAACTGCTTAAGATATGATTAAATAGCTTGACCTTTGGTAATACTTTATAAGCGAAAAGCTGCTTCGGACAATGTCCAAAACAGCTTTTCATTTAAAGTATTATTGTTGGGATCCATTCATTTGTGATTGAGCCTGACGCACTAATCGCTTTGTAATTTCTCCGCCGACGGATCCGTTGGCACGCGATGAAGCATCTGGTCCCATTTGTACACCAAATTCTGATGCAATTTCATTTTTCATCTGATCAAGAGCTTGTCGTACACCTGGAACTAGAAGCTGATTTGAGTTACCGCTGTTGTTGTTTGGCATGTTTGACACCTCCTTGTACATATAGAATGTACAGAAAAGATAAATTCATGCAGGACGTATATATGGTAATTTCTTCATCCTCAAAGCAAATCTTCGAATTCGTCTTTCTCTACAAGCGGTAATTCAATCGTGACTCGTTTTTCAATTGCATCAAGTATCATTGGATGAAAATCGGCAAAGCTTTCATAATAAGCGACTTTTTCGAGTTTCGGTTTAGTTTTCGGATTTGAAGACGAGAAAATTGTGCAACAATCCTCATAGGGTCTTATTGATATTTCATATGTCCCAATACTTTGTGCAATATCAATAATTTCAAGTTTATCTGTCGCAATGAGCGGACGCAAAATAGGGGTCGAAGTAACAGCATTGATGGCTGTTAAGCTTTCTAGTGTCTGACTTGCGACTTGACCAAGGCTTTCTCCTGTGATTACGGCAAAAGCATTCACTTCCTCACGTACTATATCAGCGATTTGAAGCATTACTCTCCGCGTTGTCGTCATCGAAACGTTATCTGGTACTTGTTTGATAATTGCTTGCTGTATTTCAGTAAAAGGAATGATGTGAAGTCGAACAGCAGCACCAAAAGAGCTTAACTTTTCTGCAAGATCCATCACTTTCTTTTTAGCCAGCTCGCTTGTGAATGGAGGGCTGGCAAAATGAATCGCATCAATCGACACGCCACGTTTCATCATCAGATATCCAGCAACCGGACTATCGATACCGCCCGATAACATTAAAAGAGAATGGCCATTCGACCCAATCGGCATTCCTCCTGCACCTTCATATATTTTGGCTGTCAGGAAAGCCCCTTCAATCCTAATATCAATATGAAGGACAATATCAGGTTTTTTCATTTTTACGCCTAGTTCAGGATAGCTTCGCAACACATGCGAGCCGATTTCAAGTTGCAATTCACTGGTCACCAGTGGGAATCTTTTGTCCGTTCGTCTCACTTCAACTTTAAAAGTTTTTCCTGCAGTTTCAGCTGCTCCAATAACCTCTATCGCTTTTTCTTTAATCGCTTCTACTGTCGCATCGCATTTAGCAACTGGACTGAATGATTGGATACCAAAAACATGTGGCAAACGAGTTATCGCTTCTTCCATATCTCGTTTGTCTTCTGCATATAGAAACATACGGTCACGTTCAGGTTTTATGACGACTGTTTTTAAATCACTTAGTGCATCTTTAATATTATTACGCAACTTCTTTACGAACACATTCTTATTCCGACCTTTTAAAGACATTTCTCCGTAACGAATTAATAGTTCATTCCATTCCATTACTTATTTTCCCCCTCCAAGTAAATCCATGAACTTTGCGAATACTTGCTTTAGTTCTATGACTTCTTGTTCTACATTATTTTTCCCAAAACTGATGCGAATTACTCCATTTTTGTATTTCCCATTGACACCTATTGCTTCTATTACATGTCCCGCACTATTGTCTTTTGAGGAACATGCACTCGAAGTAGAAACAGTAATGCCATTTTCTTGAAAGAAATTAACAGCTACTTCACCTTTTATTTTATAAAAAGCGATAGATAATATATGTGGTGCTCCCTTTTCTGGTGCAAGTATAAGAACTTTCTCAAATTGACCTATAAAATCAATTAGTTGCTTTCTCCACTGTCTGAAGTCTTGACGTTCGGTTTCAACCGAACTAATCCGTATCGCTTTTGCTAACGCCACCGCGTCTGGAACGGAAACTGTACCGCTACGAAGACCATTTTCCTGTCCGCCCCCATAATTTATCGCCTGCGGTAATTTACCTTTCCTTAAAGCAAGTAAGCCCGAACCTTTTAAACCATTTATTTTATGAGCTGAAATTGTTATTGCATCAAGACCGTCATTTTCAATTGAAACCGGCAATTTCCCAAAACTTTGGACCATATCTGAATGAAATACAGCATTAGAATGTCCCTTAATGATTCGTGCACATTCGGCTATCGGTTGCACAGTCCCAATTTCATTGTTGACATGCATGATACTGACAAGAATTGTATCTTTCCTCAGCTTACTTTTCAACTCATCAACAGATATCATCCCTTGTTCATCAACTGACAAATAATCCACTTCAAATTTCTGTGACTCTAAATATTCCATTGAATGCAGAACTGATGGATGCTCAATTTTTGTCGTAATCAGGTGATTCCCTTTGGATTGCAAAGAACGGGCGAAACCGATTATAGCTAAATTATTCGCCTCCGTTCCACCCGACGTAAATAGGAGCTCTCCATCACTTGCACCTAGAATTGACAAAATTTGTTCTCTTGAACGTTTAAGAAGTGCTTCGGCTTCCTTTCCAGCAAGATGCAACGAAGCAGGATTTGCATAAAAACGTTTATTTACTTCCATGAACGATGTCAGTACGCCTTCATCTGGGGCTGTCGTTGCGCTATTATCAAAATAGATCATTGGTGTCTTCCTCTCAAGTGAAACAATTATGTGCGTGACAAAGCCACCTGCATTAAATGCCGGTGGCTATTTTTCTGTAATTCATAATCTTACCTTAGACATGTTCTTTTACAAGTTCCTCAATTCGTTTCATTGCACCAGGTTCTATTTCTTCAACGGCTGTTGCCGCTTCTTCCAATGCTTTTGCGTAACGAAACTGTCTGAAAGATTCTTCAGCATTCAGCAGTCGGCTATGCACTTCCGGATTTGAGGCACGGTATCTGTTTCCATATTGAATAATCCATTCAATAAGCAACACGTTTTCTAACATCTCTTCTACCTTTTCGCTAACATCACGTACAGCTTTCTCAGCGTTCTCCAAATACGAATCGACAAGCGCCATATTTAGCGGTACTTCCTGTAAACTTTGTGTCACGATATAGATTTGTTCATCTGCTTCTTCGAGACGGGCTTCCATATCGTCCGGTATTCCCGGTATATTTCCTTTATGGAGCATCCGATCCGCATTTTGTAATTTACGTGATAATTCGTTGAGTTTAGTTCGTACATTGTTCTCATCAATTCGTAAGTTTTTCATACGATTTGCAAGATTTGCTTGTTCATCGGCTATTTGTTCAAGTACATCGGAAATTTGTTGTAATTCTTCCTGTAAAATTGAATAGGCAGAAGCACCCCCCTCAACACGTGAAGTAAGTACTTCAAATTGTTTCTCAAGACTGGTCAACTCGTTAAGCGATTTTTGTGGAATTTGGGCTTCCTTTTCATCCAATCGGTAACTTTTCTGAACAAATGCCGCCTCATCCGACGTTTCTCTTGTTAATGTGGTTATTTCATACAGCCTTTCAGCAATCTGATTGTAATATTCATCTACGTAATGCTTTGCATTTACTTCATTTTCAAGCGCATCATAGAATGAATCAATTTGGTCATTCATTTCAGCTGCGCGCTGTTGTACAGATTCAATTTGAAGCCCTGCCATTTTCGACAACAATTCTTCTATTTCGAGTTCAATTGCACTGAAATTTTTCTTTAAGTCAAGATGTTGTAGATAATAGGATTGCTCTTCCATCTCTCTCGTCCCATTTCGAAGTTCTCGAATCGATGCTGGAATTTTACTTTGCAGTTCCGAAAGTAATGATGGAATTTCATGAATCAGTGAAAATACACGATTTCCTTTTACGGCCAATGAAATGACAATCTCACGAGCTAATAAGTAATTACCATTAGCAGTCAACTCATCATATTCTTCAAACTTCGAATTAAATGATTCCAGCTCCTTTTCAAGCGGATTCGCCGTCATTCCGAATGAGTGTTGGTGAGCAAGAACTGATTTGCGAGCTGCACGATGCTGTTCTTTTAGTTTTTCCATCTCAATACGATTTTTCTCTTCACTGCCGACAAGCTCGTTCAATTCAAATAAGATATCATTCATTTTTTTATCACAGAAATGAATGTTCTCCCGGATTTCTTTTTCCAGCAATGTGGCTTTCTTAAAACGGAAACGATCAACCATATCTTCGACATCAAATAAGAGCGTGTCGATTTTCGGCATATGTATATCCATCAATTCTGTCCATTCAGTCCGCCACCGTTCAAATTTTTCTTCGGTTTCGCCTGTCATGTTCAATTGTTTCACTTTCGTCATCTCTTCTAAAATCGGTTTGTGCTGAATCTGTAATTTTTCCTGTTCCAATCGACCGATTTCTTGGATATGTTTACGCCTGAATAAGAAGGCGATTGTCGTCAATATGATTAGTGCGATAATAGCTATGATGAAGGTTTTCATCGTAGTCCCCCTGTCCGAGTCGCTGTACCATGATATTATCCTATATAGTACCACGTTTAAAGACAATTGGTTGCGAATATGTATGATTTATAGCGAAAAATCTGTTTCCCCCTCAAATAATCAACAAAGTTTGTTTATAATCACCTAAATATGTATACTGAATTTTATTATTCACTAAAAGGGGTGCTCTAATTGTTTCAAGAAATAAATTATGCTACGGATTTAAATCTGAAATATAAACAACTGGCAGGTCAATTAGATGCATTACTGACCGGAGAGAAAAACGTCTATGCCAACTTGAGTAATGCATCAGCCTTACTGAATCAATTTTTAGACCGTATCAATTGGGTAGGTTTTTATTTGATAGATGACGGTGAACTCGTACTCGGTCCATTCCAAGGTCTTCCAGCATGTATTCGTATTCCTCTTGGAAAAGGCGTCTGCGGAACCGCGGCCGAAACGAAAGAATCCATTATCGTAGCTGATGTCGAGGCTTTCCCTGGACACATTGCTTGCGATGCAGCTTCGCAGTCTGAAATTGTTATTCCAATTGTGAAAAAAGATGTTATTTTAGGCGTTCTAGATGTCGATAGTCCTGAGTTGAATCGCTTCACTGAACAAGATCGGTTGGGCCTTGAACTTTTTGTAGAAACCCTTGTAAAACATCTTTGACCTTTTAACTGCTTTGGTTACCGTACATTCGGTCGCCAAAGCAGTTTTTTCAATTTAAGCTTGTTCAGTAATTGCTGCTTCCATTATCGAGAATGCCGATTTGAGATCAGCTATGAGATCCTCAGCATGTTCAAGGCCAACTGATAGCCTCAACAATGAATCCGTGATTCCCATTTGCAGCCGTTCTTCCACAGGCACAACTGAATGTGTCATCGTTGAAGGATGCTGAATTAGTGTCTCTGCATCTCCGAGGCTGACGGCAATTTTAATAAGTGAAAGGCTATTCATAAACAGCTGTGCCCCTTCTTTTCCACCTTTAATGGTAAATGAAATCAGGCCGCCTCCTGCACGCATTTGACGTTTTGCTATGTCATATTGAGGATTGTCTTCATCAAACGGGTAATAGATTACTTCAACAAGTTTTTGTTCTTTTAAAAAAGCTTTCAATTTTTCCGCATTGGCAGAATGACGCTCCATTCGAACCGACAATGTTTTCAAGCCACGGATTAAAAGCCAAGCATCAAAAGGTGAGATAATACCGCCAAAATCTTTTTGAACGGACATTCTAATTGTTTCTATTTCATCTTTATCCGCTCCAACGAGAAGACCAGCTATGACATCACCATGGCCATTAATATATTTAGTTGCGCTGTGCAAAACGAAATCCACACCAATATCTAGGGGATTTTGCAGATAAGGTGAAGAGAAGGTATTGTCAACGACTACGCGAAGCCCATGACGCTTGGCAACATTGACGACCGCATGAAGATCTACAAGTTCCATTGTCGGATTGATAGGCGTTTCAATGTATATACAGACCGTTTCAGGCTTAATAGCTCGCTCAATCTCTTCTTCAGTACCCATCCTAACCAAATCATGTGTAATTTTGTATTTCTGATTCAACATGCCCAAAAGTCCAAATGTACAACCATAAATACCGCGCGAACAAAGAATATGATCTCCGGATTTTGTCAAATGAACTAAAATTGTGCTCACAGCCGCCATCCCTGAACCGAACGCAAGTGAACCTTTTCCATTCTCAAGTGCTGTCATGCGCTCTTCTAGAACACGGACGGTCGGATTGCCCAGTCTTGAATATATATTACCTTCTTCAGCACCTGAAAAACGGTTCTCGCCTTGCAATGCTGTTTCAAATGAAAAAGTCGATGTTTGGTATAGCGGAACTGCCAAACTACCTTGGTGCGCCTTATCATCATACCCTTCATGGATGACGATCGTATCTTTATGCAAATTCTTATCGCTCATTTTATTCCCCCCTAGTTTGCCGCCGCTCACATTTCCTCTCCTAGTTTACCATTTAATAGTAGTCAAGAAAAGGATCCACACGTTGAACCATCGAACACAAGTTGCTTTCCACCATTATCCCCAGTTAAATATATAACACTCTACCCATAGTATTTGGAAAGTTCTCACTAAGTTGTTTGGTCTATCGAAATTCGTCAAATGATAACCCATCACACAATCACACCTATATTATATTGTATGAAAGTTCAAATAAGTATGATTTCATACTAAACCATTCGAACTATGGATGCTATTTCTTTATATGAATCATTTTACTTATTTTCATTTTCATTGATGATGCTTGACTCTTAGATCTATACTTGTTATGATGAAACTTGTGTAAAATAGTTGCAGCAGTTGTGTGTTTCAGGTTGTCCAGTCTATTCCTTTTACAAGGTGCATCGAGTAACTTCCTGGCTGCGGAGGCGAGGATGCAAGATAATAGAATGGCATTTGAATTGAACACATCTGGTTCTTATTTTACAACAAAATAAAACCAACAATAGAGGAGGAGTCTTTCATGGCTCGTTATACAGGTCCATCTTGGAAACTTTCCCGTCGTCTTGGGATTTCACTTACAGGCACTGGAAAAGAAATCGAAAAACGCCCTTACGGCCCGGGACAACACGGTCCTAACCAACGTAAAAAACTTTCCGAGTACGGAATGCAATTAGAAGAAAAACAAAAACTCCGTTTCATGTTTGGCGTAAACGAACGTCAATTCAAAACGGTTTTCAACAAAGCTGGTAAAATGCCTGGTAAACACGGTGTTAACTTCATGATTCTTCTTGAGACTCGTCTTGATAACATTGTATACCGCATGGGTCTTGCACGTACACGTCGTGCATCTCGCCAACTTGTTAACCACGGCCATATTTTGGTTGATGGAAAACGCGTTGATATTCCTTCTTTCAGCGTTAAACCAGGACAAGAAATTTCTCTTCGTGAGAAATCTCTAAACCTTGATGTTGTAAATGAAGCGCTTGAAGTGAACAGCTATGTTCCTGAATACGTTACATTTAACAACGACACGAAAGTCGGTCAATTTGTTCGTTTCCCTGAGCGTAGTGAACTTGCTGCAGAAATTAACGAAGCACTTATCGTTGAATTCTACTCACGTTAATTAATTATTGCTCTACAAAGCAATATCTAAAACCCCGGAAGTTGAGTAACATCAACAACTCCGGGGTTTTTTCTATTAATTAGCCATGAATCGAATTCCTACGAAACGAAACGAACTGGTGCACGTTTGGGACAGGCACACGAATTATAACGAAAAACAGCTACCTCCCTCAGAATGGCTCCCCCGTTGACTTTACTTCTTACTGCAACTATACACTTAACGACTAACCACAATACAACTGTAAAATATTATTTTGTTTAAGATTATTCGTTATCCATATTTGGATTTTGTTTGCGGAGCATCCAATAGTGTTGAATAAGTTGATTCTCATACTTAAAGTGCAATTCATAAAAATACATATGCCATTTCGGATCCAAATGTTCATAGTATTTCGCTAAAGTACCGTATAAACTTGTCTTTTGAAGAAGTTCTGCTAAACGCGGGTCCATTTATTCTCTCCTTTTTCTTTTCGTCTTTAATCAACGTATTCAACAGTCCCGGTTCTGAATAGGCAAAAAATTGACCTAGCTACAAACTGTAGCACTTATTCATTTCTTTTCCATGTTTACTTTGGTTGTTTTATGTAAATTATGCGTGTATAACGAAAAGGGAGTGCTGTTTAAATGGATATTAATAATAAAGTGCAGAGTGAATTAGCAGAAATCAATAACGAAACAAAAGACGAAATTTTGGTGAATTTTAATCGATTCAAGCAATATCTATCAGGTAAAGTTGAATTAGGTGAAAATATGGGGTTAAGCGAGGAAAAACTCACTAAAACAACAGAGTTAGTTGCAAATTATTTAGCAAAACACGAAGAACCTCGCAACCGTGAAGAAAAAGTGCTAATGGAACTTTGGAAATCCGGTTCTAAAGAGGAGCAAGGGATGCTTGCCCATATGCTCTTGGAAATGGTAAGAAGAGATTAAATTTGGTTATATACTCACTTTATTAAAGTCTAAAACAACAACCTTCGACCTGTCCATTATGGATTGGTCGATTTTTTTATTGAATAGCAATTCAATTATTTAATTTTTCAGAGTATGGACTCCCTAACTAATAAACAATGATATACTAAGATATACGAGGTGCTTAAATATGAAAATTATTTCGATTTGTCCTAGCAACACCGAACTGCTTGCTTATCTCGGTCTCATTGATCAGCTAATTGCAATTGATGACTTTTCCGATTGGCCAAGCGAAATCAATACTTTACCGAAGCTAGGGCCAGACTTATCAATCGATATGGATAAACTGGAATTGTATAATCCTGATTTGGTTCTCGCTTCCCTCAGTGTACCCGGTATGAAAAAGAACATCGAAGAGCTTGAGAAACGTCAAATTCCTCATATTGTATTGAATCCACAAAGTTTGAACGATATAGCGGATGATCTATTATCTGTTGGTAAAGCTTGTGGTATCGAAGAACATGCTCTCCAGATAAAAGCGGAATATATATCATTCATAAAGCAAATGGAAGAAAGGGCAAAAACAGTTGAGTTTACCCCAACCCTCTATTGGGAGTGGTGGCCGAAACCGGTATTTACACCTGGTGAAGTAAATTGGTTGACTGAGATTAGTGCCATTGCCGGTGGTCTGAACGAGTTCCGGGACGTTGAATTAGCGAGCGTCCAGACTGACTGGGAAGATGTGCTGAAAAGAGAACCTGATTATATTCTTCTCGCCTGGGTCGGAGTACGGACTGATAAAGTAAAGAAAGAAGTCGTTTTAAAACGGCCAGGATGGAAGGAACTTACTGCGGTAAAAAACGACTGTATGTCAATAATGGAAGAAGAATTGTATTGTCGACCTTCTCCGCGTTTACTCGAAGGAGCATTGAAATTAGCGAAAATGATTCATCCTGAAACATATGAAGATTTGGAGTTACCTAAATGGATTACCTATGTATGAATTGCAAAAGGCTGTTTTCCTAATTATTAGGAAAACAGCCTTTTGGTATACCTCATAAAGTCCAAACCTTCGAAACAATTGCTCCTTAACGAAATATTATTATCAGCTGAATTGAAAGTTTGCGAATTTGGTCTTCATTTATACCTAGAATTAAACAAATTTAACCATTTTATAATTTTTCTTACCGCGTCTAACTATTGTAAATGCGTCATCCAGACGATCTACTGCTCCTACTTCGTGAGCCGTATCCGTCACGCGTTCCCCGTTCAATGAAATCGCTCCGTTAGTCACATCTTCACGTGCTTGTCGTCGAGATGGTGACACACCCGCTTCAACAAGGAAGTCTACGATGTTTTTGTCTTCCTTAGCCATATCAAAGGAAGGAACATCTTTAAATGCGTCTTTCATTTCAATCGCAGTAAGTGTTTTCAATTCACCGCTAAATAATGCTTTTGATATACGGATTGCTTGGTCTAATGCATCCTGTCCGTGAATCAGCCGCGTCATTTCTTCTGCCAGTCTCAATTGTGCTTTTCGTAAATGTGGTTCTTCTTGAACGGTAATTTCAAATGCTTCAATTTCTGCTCGCTCCATGAATGTGAAAATCTTCATATATTTAACGGCATCGGCATCTGCTGTATTAATCCAGAACTGATAGAATTCGTAAGGAGAGGTTTTTTTCGCATCTAGCCAAACCGCTCCACCTGCACTCTTACCAAATTTCGTGCCATCTGCTTTCGTGACAAGTGGAATTGTGATTCCGAATGCTTTCACCTCTTCTTCATGCGTTTTACGAATCACTTCAAGTCCAGTCGTAATATTACCCCACTGATCTGATCCACCAATTTGGACACGACAACCATAATTGTTGAACAAATGATTAAAGTCAATTCCTTGAATAAGCATATAAGAAAACTCAGTAAAGGAAATACCACCCTCAAGGCGCGATGCAACATTGTCTTTTGCAAGCATGTAATTGACACCTAACAATTTTCCGTAATCACGTAAAAAGTCGATTATGCTCATTGAACCGATCCAGTCATTGTTGTTCACCATTTGTGCACCATTATCCGAATTGAAATCAAAAATCTGTTCCATCTGTTTTTTAATTGACGAAACGTTTTTATCTATCTGCTCAGTCGTTTGTAGCTGTCTTTCTTCCGAGCGGCCTGATGGATCTCCAATCATCCCCGTAGCTCCACCGACAAGTAAAATCGGACGATGTCCATGCATCTGGAAACGGCGAAGTGTGAGCAATGGAACGATATGCCCAATATGCATACTGTCTGCTGTTGGATCAACACCACAATAGAGAGAAATTTTTTCTTTACTCAGTAAATCTTCAAGACCCGCTTCATCTGTCTGCTGATACAATAAACCTCTCCACTTTAAATCTTCCATCAATTTTTCTTTCATTCTATTCCCTCCTAAAATTAAAAAAGCCCCTACACGATTTATAAAAAAATCATGCAAGGACGTTAATTATGTATTAACGCGGTACCACCCGGCTTGAGAATTACTTCTCCACTTAAAAACGCAATATCACCGCGTAAGCGTCACACTCCAGAGCTGTAATTCATGAATGGTAAACCGGGCAACTTTCACCAACCGCTGCCTCTCTAAACGGTGCTACCAACACTACTTCGACTCTTTCAAGGTGTGAATATATATATAACCATCATTCTAAACGAAATCGAGAAGTTGTCAAACATTTTCGGCTTACAATTATTGATATTTGACATAACAGGATAAATTACAATTCAATATTTCTAGATATATTTTGTTTTTTTACACAAATGAAGATAGAGGGATCATTATTTGGTAGTTCCTACAACGGTTGGAGGTGGTTCAAATTGTAAATATTATCGCCCATACCAATAACCAAACCGCGATACATCAATTCCAATAGTCTTCATCATTTTCTTTGTAGTTATTAATCTTCTCTATCATCTGTTTTGATAAGAATCCTTTCGCATTAAAGCTCTTAATGTAGTAAATACAAAAAAGCACTTGCTTATCAGTTAAATCATCCGACTCCATAATGGCTTCTTTCGGTTGCATCCTTTTTCTTTTTAGTTGCATCTATATTTGATGGACCTCTTACCCAAGCTTCGCGACTTTTTCTACTCTTTAACGTCCCGAGTTTAACATCATACTTCTCAGCTAATACAGCAAGCGTTATTTTTAGGCATAGAAAAAGCACCCCGTGGGATGCCTAGGCTTAATAATTGCTACACCATATACTTCTTGCATGCATCAATCATTTCCGTCAACGGGTTCGCACTTCGTATCTCCGTCCACGGAATTGTAGCGTCTCTGCTTTGTTCATACGCTCTACTCTTAGTAACAGTGCCATTGGTGCATAACGTAATTTCCCAATACCACAGTTCTTTCGGGGCATCGGAAAAACTAAACAAACTTTTGCGTTCAATCTCCACTATATGTAAAGTGGTGTTATAAGTAGTGTGTTTCAACCTATTCACCCCCATTACAACATTCGCCAAGTAAGGTGTAAATCCTCTATACCAAGAGTAAAACAGCAAGGGTTATTTTTGTTGTTTCCCCATTCTTTCTGAAGCTCATTCTACTTAAGCACATCACAGATGCACTAATCAATAAATTCCATCCACATTTCAATCGCATACTTTTCTCTTCAAGCAAGCAATGCAACACTTCAATCTCACGGTCAATTGTAATCAAATGAAATTTATCCTAAACCATCTTTATTTTTTGTTTATAATCACTAATCTTCTTCCACAGCTTTTCCCGTCTTGAAAACTCTTGATAAATAGGATTGCTATGACCCACAGCTGCTTTTGGCATAGCTGCCTCTAATCCGAACTGATCCGTCAAATTACCGCAGATATCGTTCAGCTCCTCGCGCATGATCTTCACGCTATTAATCATCCAGTGATAGCCCTTTAGCAACTGTTCAATCTGCTTCTCCGTCATAAGCCCGCCCCCTATTTATCGTCTACGCATTGCCCCGCCTGGTCCACGTTTGTAGGTCTGTCGATTACTCCCCATCAATTCAGCCCATTCCCTATCAGATAGCCGTTCTTTAGTCTTGCCCTTAGCTCTATAGTCTGCGTTTCTATCTCGCATGTCCGAGCACTAGAAAATCCTTTTTCAATCAATTTACTCCGCAACGATTTCATTTCCCTCACTCCTTTTTTGAAACAAAACGTCTCGCATACCGCAACGGCTGATAAATATACGGATCATCCTATTTACCGCCCGATACCAGCCAATCTCCAGTACGCCTTTCAACGTCTTTTAGTACCTCGAACGGTATCTGTTCTGCTAACAATATTGTTTCTTCATATGCGATCACTAGGTTAACTCCTCCGTCTATCCAATAGAAATATTAAAGTCAATACTAAATCGGTTTATCTAACATAAAACTCTTTGATTATGACAATATTATGAAATCACTATTTCTTTGCATAATTCGACACTCTATACACTTTGAGTAGGCTACAATAGAAAAGTTGTGTTTTATCTCAACCACACTTCACAGTTGAATAAAGCTAATAATATTGGATGGAGGAATTTTTATGAAAAGTGAAATGTTAAAACTTAAAATTGAATTAAAAAGAAAAGACATGTATAAAAAAGCAAAAGATTTAGGATTTACACATCCAGAAGTAGTAAATTGCAGTCAAGAATTAGATGTATTACTTAATAATTATTTGGATCAAGCTGCTCATTAAAAGGAGGAATATTTATTACCCTAATTTCAGTACTCTATAAAGCCAGTCAGAGAAATATCAAATTCGTTTTGATTGGCTTTATTGTTCACCTTCTCTAAGCAGTAAACACTGCCCCCTACTACAGCCCTTTTGATGTCAACTCTGTCACCGCCACGTTGTTATTCACCCAAGTGCATACAATACTTTTCTCGCTTTTCCACCCTTATCCCAATCAAATTCGCTAAACCGCACATTCATTATCGTTGTACTATTTCGTTTACAATTTGCTTTGTCGGCGTAAAAAGCTAATACGCATCGTAACCTCTCATTTTCCTGCTGCCATTGCCATTCGTGATTTACAATCCTCACCCTTTCAAAGTTTCATAGACTCAAGTTGAGTTTGCGAAGTGGCGAGCTATTAGGGTTACAATGGGGCGAGATAGACTTCGAAAAGAAAACTCGTGCAGTAAACCGTCAAAGATCAAAGACAGGTCTAGGCCCACCTAAAACAAGCAGCAGTCTCAGGACGATATTTTTGGATGACGTTACCATCGGCATACTAAAAGAGTATAAACAATGGCAAGATGACAATAAGGAAGAGAATCTACATTATATTGTTTCTGATTATGTGATGGTGAACGAAACAGGAAAAGAATTCTATTATTCACAACCTCAATACTTAATGATGATGATGATGCTACTCAAAATAGCAGGTCTTCCCACTCGCCAATCTACTCATTTACTTAGACACACCCATGCGGTATTATTGTTAGAGGCTGGCGTCGATATAAAAACAGTGAGCCGACGTTTAGGGTACAAAAATATTCAAATAATCTCGAACGTGTATCTGCACGTTTCGGACAACCACGAGAGAAATTCTATGTAAAAATTTGAGGACTACCTAGAATTTTAGTAGCCGAGGGGCAAATTGGGGGATAATCATCATCCTTAACGCCTGAAAGCCTTATGTATCAGTACTTTACAAGCCTATTGCAATAATAGGATAGATTTCAGGAGGTTGATTTACTTGAGCAAACAGAAAAAGAATCGAATTAATTTAATAGAAGAGAATTTGGACAGAATGAATAAAACGAAATGGGCAAAAGGTATGCGCATATCATCTAGTGTCACCTGGAACCTTTTTCTTATATTCTTAGTAGTTGGTATAACGTTTACCGTTTTTGTCGGTTCAGTTGGTGCTGGTTATTTCGCTTCATTGGTAGCTAAAGAACCTCTCCGCTCTAAAGAGGATATGCGGGATGCAATCTTCACGTATGAAGAAACGTCTGAACTTTATCTTGCTAACAAAGTTTATATCGGAAAGATAAACTCTGATTTAGAGCGCAAAGAAACGAAGCTTGAAAGTGTATCACCTTATGTCATCGATGCGGTATTCGCCACAGAGGATGAATATTTCAAAGAGCATAACGGTATTGTGCCTAAAGCAATTTTCCGCGGGCTTTTCCAGGACGTTTCAAACTCAGATAGCCAGACTGGCGGCTCGACACTGACCCAACAGCTTATTAAAAACCAGATTCTGACGAATGAAGTATCGTATGAAAGAAAAGCGAAAGAAATCTTGCTCGCAATGAGAATTGAACATTTCATGAAAAAAGATGAGATTCTCGAAGCTTATTTGAATATTATTCCATACGGACGTAATTCAAATGGGCAAAATATTGCCGGAATTGAAACAGCAGCTGATGGTATTTTTGGCATTGAGGCTGTTAATTTAAATTTACCGCAAGCAGCATTCATTGCTGGACTACCACAAGCACCATTCGCATATACCCCTTTTAAAAGTGGTGGCGGAACAAAAGAAAAAGAATTCTTGCAACCTGGAATAGATCGGATGAAAACTGTTCTTTTCAGAATGAAAGAAACTGGATACATAACAGATCAAGAATATAATAAAGCAGTTGCCTATGACATTACAAAGGACTTCCGTCAGCCTGTTCAGCGTGCGGATGAAAGATATCCTTATTTGACGCAAGAGATACAGAAACGTACAGTCGAAATTCTCGCTATGATGATTGCAGAAAAGGACGGAATTGATTCCGAAAGACTAAAAAAAGAGTCGAAAGTTATGAAAAAGTATTCAATTTTAGCTGAACGCTCTATGAGAAATGATGGCTTTAGAATTTATTCAACTGTCAATAAAGAATTAAATGACAAAATGAATGAAATCGCCAATTCCTTTGAGCATTACGGTTTCACATATACACGAGAAGTGAAAGATGGTGATTCAGGAGAAATTGAATTAGTGGATGATCCAGTCCAGGTCGGAGCAATGATGATTGAGAATAATACAGGTAAAATTCTTTCATTCGTTGGAGGACGCGATCATTCAAAAGAAGCAACCAATCATTCAACACAAGCTTTCAGACAAAATGGTTCTTCTATGAAGCCATTGCTCGTCTATGCTCCCGCAATTGAATACGGTGTAATCGGTGCCGGCAGTCCTGTCGTCGACGTCAAATTCTATAAAAAAGAACCCAATGGTTCCGTCTGGTCTCCAAACAACTATACAAAAACGATGGAACTAGGAATCGTTCCAGCAAGAGATGCACTTTCTAAATCATTAAATCTTGCTACTGTACGATTATACAATGACATTATCGACAGAAAGCCTGCTGATTTCCTAGAAAAAATGGGTTTTTCAAGATTACAACCCAGCGATTATTTTAATCTATCAGCATCTTTTGGCGGAACTAGTAAAGGCG
Source organism: Sporosarcina sp. Y838 (assembly GCF_056786515.1). Classification (NCBI taxonomy): domain Bacteria; kingdom Bacillati; phylum Bacillota; class Bacilli; order Caryophanales; family Caryophanaceae; genus Sporosarcina; species Sporosarcina sp. Y838. The sequence goes on from NZ_JBXCJD010000005.1 coordinate 160,789, forward strand.
TAAGTGTTGAGGAGAATACAAATGCATTTGCAACATTTGCAAATGATGGACAGTTTGTCGACGCCTATCTCATTGAGAGAATTGAGGATATGGACGGGAATCTCATTTATCAGCACAAAGTGGAACCTGTTGATGTTTTCAGTGCCGCGACAAGTTATATCGTTACAGACATGCTACGAGATGTGCTGAAGCAAGGTGGAACAGGCTCTCAGATTCCAGAATATCTAAATTTCTCTCCAGATTTAGCTGTAAAAACAGGTACCACTCAAAATTATGCAGATTCATGGATAATGGGATATAATCCAAATGTCTCAATGGGGGTCTGGCTGGGATATAAAGACCTTAAAAGAGGTCTTTATAGTGGTTCAAGAAGCGGCGCGATGCACCCTACTAAAAGGACTAGCATGTTGTTTGCCAGACTAATGAACGCAGCCAATGAGGTAGCACCTGAAACTATCGGGGCCGGTTCGAAATTTAAACGACCAGAAGGTGTTGTCGACAGATCATTTTGTGGCATTTCAGGACTTGCGCCTTCAGCCGCATGCTCATCTGCCGGCCTTGTAAAAACAGATTTATTTAATTCAAAAGCAATGCTGCCTACTAAGCCTGATGACAGCATCACTTCATCATCCTATGTATCTGTTAAAGGAACGAGATATCAGGCATTACCATCAACGCCTGGCGAATTTATTACAGCTGGTGGTACCGGCGTGAATCAAGTTTATATTAATCGCATGCTTGGATCTTTAAAAGGTGATGCGTCAAAATTGTTCCCTGCGAACTCTTTATTCGCATCTCGAGTTGTATCGGGTGCTATATTTAACGCGGATAACGTTGCACCAGCGCCTGTAAACGTTTCAATAAATGGATCAACGCTGGTATGGAATGACTCTCCATCCAATGATGTGATTGGATATTACGTTTATAGCGGTGGCACACGAATCGGAACAACCAGAGACTTATCTTCAAATGCTTTTTCTGTTGGTCCGGGCTCTTATTCAGTTAAAGCTGTTGATATTACAGGAAAACTTTCAGCTGATTCAAACATTATCACTCTTGGTGCATCTAAACCCGTAGAGGAAGTTGTTGAGACTCCTACTACTGAAAACGTACCACCACCCGTTACAACTCCTCCTGAAAACGATGAGGTCGAAACACCTCCAGCAGACGAAGCTGAAGATGGAGATTCTGGTGATTGATTTGTAATATATAAAGAAACGTCTGTTGATTAACCAAAAATAAATAGTAAATAATTCATTCAAACACTAGGCACTACGTGTATAGTTGCTTGAGATTGCTTTGAATTGAACAACTTCTATGCCATTATCAAGATTTCTTAATAAGTAGGGATGTGACTTCGTCGCATCCCTACTTATTTTTTCCGTAATCGTTTAATGTTTGTTCATCCTACGCTCTCCAAAGACACGGCTACAAGAAGTTCCGAAGCTTTTCGGGACGAAAGAATAGCTCACTGCTCACCTAGAGAGAAGCGGACAAAGATACAATTTTGACCGCTCAGGCCTTCTACTACCATATCTCTTTTTTAGTTTAAGGAAGTGTCACTTTCTTATAAAGCATCACATAGTCTTTGCTAAAAGTTAGCAGAGAACACAATGTACAACGTACTAGAGTGCCCGAAATTACATCTCCGGGTACTTACAATCTTTAAAATAGCTCATCTATTCTTTTTTTATAAGCAACTGCATTTTTCACTTGAATATTGTAGGTACGCGGTAGCCTATTATTCACAATAGGATAACCAAGGAGGAATGAACTGCAATTCCTCCCTAAAGAGTGTGGCTAGAAGTGACGGAGTCACTTCTAGCCACACTTGCCTCTCGGTAAAACTGTCGTGATTAATTTGCCGAAAGTGGGCCGGAAATAGCCCAATGAAAATGACTTATAACAAGCTCTTCTCGCTAGCATTTTATGCAAATAAATGGCTAATCAACAGAAATGATGTAAAGCACACCTGTAATCTATACACCTACTTACGAGGAAAACGGATAGTATCTTTTCACAAAAAAGAGCTTGTCCGCTATTATTTCTAGCGAATAAGCTCTTTTTATTAATTAAATTGATATTAGTCCTCCATCGTCGACAGGTCACCTGTCGGCAAATTAAGTTCCCACGCTTTCAGTACTCGACGCATAATCTTGCCACTTCTCGTTTTCGGCAACTTATCCTTAAATTCTATTTCACGCGGCGCAGCATGTGCAGCCAGTCCTTTTTTAACAAACTGACGAATGTCTTCTTTTAGTTCCTCCGTAGGTTCATAGCCGTCATGAAGCGCGACGAAAGCTTTGATAATCTCTCCACGAACTGGATCAGGTTTACCAATAACACCCGCTTCGACAATCGCAGGGTGCTCAAGAAGTTTACTTTCCACTTCGAATGGCCCCACCCTTTCCCCACTAGTCATGATTACATCGTCGACTCGTCCTTGGAAAAAGAAATAACCGTCCTCATCGATATATGCTGAATCGCCAGAAACGTACCATTCATCGTTAATAAAATAAGAATCATATTTCTCCTTATTGTTCCAAATTTGACGCATCATAGCCGGCCAACCTTTTTTAATCGCTAAATTCCCCATATGATTCGGAGGGAGAACGTTTCCTTGATCATCAATAATTGTCGCTTCGATTCCAGGAACCGCCTTTCCCATCGAGCCTGGTTTAATAGGCATGCATCCGAAATTACATATTGTTTGGGCACCTGTTTCTGTCATCCACCATGTATCGTGAATGCGTAAGTTAAATGCTTCAGACCCCCAGCGGATGACTTCAGGATTTAGCGGCTCACCTACCGAAAGAATGTGGCGGAGTGTTGAGTGATCGTAATTACGTAACGGACCTTCCCCAACGCCCATCAGCATCCGGAATGCTGTCGGAGCACTGTACCAGACTGTGACGCCATATTCTTCAATCGCACCATACCAGCCCTCAGCGGAGAATCTTCCGCCAAGAATTAGACTCGTAGCTCCGGCAAGCATAGGGCCAAAAATACCATAAGCTGTCCCTGTCACCCAACCCGGATCTGCTGTACACCAGAAAACATCCTCATCTTTCAGATCAAGTACCCAACGTGTTGTCTGCAATTGCTGTACCATTGCTTCCTGAACGTGCACGACACCTTTTGGTTTTCCCGTTGAACCGGACGTGTAATGAAGAAGTGTTGGATCCTCTCTATCCATCCATTCAACCTGGAAATACTGTGAAGCATCTTTCATATGTTTGTTAAAATCAACCACAATTCCTTCTTCGACAACATTCTCACCGACAATAAAAATTGTCTTTAAATGTGGTAATCTATCTACTGGAATTCTTTCAAGAAGTTCTGGAGTTGTAACGATCGCGCTTGCCTCACTATCCGACAACCTGTCATAGACAGCGCCTTCCATGAATGCCTCAAAAAGCGGCCCGACAATAGCACCCAACTTTAACGCACCCAATAGTGAAAAGTACAATTCAGGTGAACGCGGCATAAAGATGAAAATCCGATCGCCTTTTTTTAGAGGGGATTGATTGCGCAATACGTTTGCCGCTTTATTAGACATTTTTTTCATTTCATTATACGTATATGTCTCTTTTCTATTAGCATCTTGGAAATAGAGAGCTACTTTGTTTTTTCTATAAGAATCTGCGTGACGATCCACTGCTTCATGTGCGATATTAATGAGACCGCTTTCAAACCAGCTGAATTCTTTCTCAGCATCCGCCCAATTAAATTGCTTGACTGTACTATCGTAATCTCTTAACTGATAATCTCCCTGAATTACAGGCACCGTTTTCATAACCATTCATAACACCCTTTCAAAATACATTTTATAAATATCATTCTACCTTACTTTAAACCTACCTGTCTAACTAATTTAATTTTTCCAATAGTTCCGGCTTTTTTGTAATCAGCGGACTACTCTTTATCATATTTGTTGTATACTAGGAGTAGATTAATCAATTAATGGGAGGTGATCCATTTGGAACATATAAAAACTTATAATGCAATGGAAATTAAACATAAAAATGGCAATATCGTTGTTGAAGGACCTATTACCGCTGACTATCTCGCAAGTCTCGACTTTCATGAAGGGCTTGTTGCATTCAGGCCTCCTGCTCAGCAACATAAAGCATTAATTGAGATTGCAGCACTTCCGGAAGGACGTATTCTTATCGTTCGTGACGCCAATCAAATCGTAGGTTACGTCACTTATTTATATCCTGATCCCCTGGAGCGATGGTCTGAAGGGAAAATTGAAAACTTAATCGAGCTTGGAGCAATTGAGGTCATTCCGAAATTTAGGGGTGCTGGTGTCGGAAAAACACTATTGCGCGTTTCAATGATGGATGATGCGATGGAAGACTATATCATTTTAACGACTGAATATTACTGGCATTGGGATTTGAAAGGTACGAAGCTTAACGTATGGGAATACCGAAAAATAATGGAGAAAATGATGAACGCGGGCGGATTGGAATACTATGCAACCGACGATCCAGAAATTAGTTCCCACCCTGCCAATTGTTTGATGGCGCGCATCGGTAATAGAATTGATCAAGATTCCGTCCAAAAGTTTGATGGTTTACGATTTATGAACCGATTCATGTATTGAAAATTGGGAGGGTAAATGAATGCTAATTGAAGAAATAATGAAAATAGATGTCATTACATTGTCTCCGGAGAACACAGTAAATGATGCATTACATACCATGCGGGTCAAGAAAATACGGCATTTACCGATTTTGTCGTCAGACGGTACAGTAGTAGGTATCGTTTCAGACCGTGACTTGAAAGAGTTTGTACCGTCTTCAATTTACGAAATAATGGATAATAGTTATTATGATACACCACTAGCGAAAGTCATGACGAAGCATCCGATCATCGGTCACCCGATGGATTTTGTTGAAGAAGCAGCTGTTATCTTTTACGACAATAAAATCGGCTCCCTTCCCATTGTCTCAAACAATAAGCTGGTTGGTATAATTACCGAAACGGACTTATTATATAAATACATTGAATTGACGGGTGCTCACCAACCAGGTTCACAAATTGAAGTTAAGGTTCCAAATACACCCGGTATCCTTTTCGAAGTATCGAAAGTGTTCCACGAACAAAATCTAAATGTATTGAGTGTACTTGTCTACCCTGATAAAGAGAACGAGGCAAATAAAGTTCTCGTAATTCGGATTAATTCAATGAATCCACTTAAGGTTATTAAAGGATTGAAGGATAGTGGTTTTGATGTCTTATGGCCTAATGTTCCGGGCATCGACATATGAAGAAGGATGCCGTTTTTATTTTTTCAGAAGAACAGCTTGAATACTCTTTTTCAGATACGCATCCATTCAATCAAAAAAGAATTTTATTGACACTCGATCTTTTAATGAAGTCAGGAGCTATTCAGGAAAGCGATATCATTGCGCCTCGCATGGCAACAGATGAAGAGTTGCTTCTTGCGCATGACCAGAAATATATTGAAATTGTAAAGAAAGCAGGTAAAGGGGAATTGCGTGAGGATGTTGGCCCCATCTATGGTATCGGCACAGAGGATACCCCCATTTTCCCCAATATGCATGAAGCCAGTGCAATGTTGGTCGGAAGTACTTTGACAGCAGTCGATGAAGTAATGCAGGGTCGTTCTAAATATGCGCTGAACTTAGGCGGCGGGCTGCATCATGGATTCCATGGTCGTGCTTCCGGTTTTTGTATATACAATGACAGTTCGGTTGCTATTAAGTATTTACAAAGCAAATACGGTGCACGTGTACTCTATATTGACACCGATGCTCACCACGGTGATGGTGTCCAATGGAGTTTCTATGATGATCCTACAGTTTGTACACTCTCCATACACGAGACCGGTCGCTACTTGTTTCCTGGGACAGGGGCGATTACAGAACGCGGCAACGGTGCCGGCTATGGCACTTCCTTCAATTTCCCGATTGACGCTTTTACGGAGGACGAGTCTTTCCTTTCCATTTATAGGACAGCCATGAAAGAAGTGACTGAATTTTTCAAACCCGACGTAATTCTTACCCAAAATGGTGCTGATGCACATTATTTTGATCCGCTAACACATCTGTATGGAACGATGAACATTTACAAAGAAATTCCCCGTGTTGCTCGTGAAATCGCTGAAGAATATTGTGAAGGACGATGGATAGCTGTGGGCGGAGGCGGATATGACATCTGGCGAGTCGTACCAAGAGCCTGGGCTCATGTCTGGTTAGCGATGAAAAATGAATCTGCACCTACAGGTCCACTTCCTAAGGAATGGCTGTCAAAGTGGCAGGAACAGTCTCCAGTTACCTTAGTTCCAACATGGGAAGACCCCATACCACTTTATGAACCCATTCCTAGAAAAGCAGAAATAAATGAAAAAAATGCGCACATGCTCAGTCGTGCCTTACATGTAATTCGAAATGAAAAACTGAATAACTAGTTAATCGAGCGACTAAATAATAGTATTAGGACCCTAGCGGGAGAATTACTATATTTTTCTTTTTTCATAATGCAATTCTATATAATTTTCTTAGCAACAAAAAAGGACAATCTTTCTCAAACGGATGCATCCGTTTGAAAAGAGTGTCCTTTTTTCACTTTATTAAATTACGATCTTCAAGCCTGAAAGGTAAAATAACCTGTTGTTCTTCAACTTCTTCCTTGTTCATCAATTTTGTCAGAAGACGCATTGATACAGCCCCTAAATCATAGAGCGGAACGACAATTGAAGTTAATTGAGGTCTTACAACCCTAGCTAATATCGAGTGTTCAAAACAAATGATTTCATAATCACCTGGTGCAGACAGTCCTGCATCCACAATTGCATTTAACAGACCAACAGCGATTGCATCACTTCCTGCAATTATTGCCGTTGGTTTTCCAGGTAATTCACGAATTTGTTTCCAGCCTTCATATGCACCATCGTATGTATTTTCCATTTCTACAATGTATTGTGCATCTACCATAATATTTTTATCTTGAAGAGCTCTAATGTATCCAGCCTTTTTATTAATTCGGTTAATATCCTTGGAGAATGGACCTGATACAAAAATAATCTTTTCATGACCATTCTCAATCAGTTTATTGACCGCCTCATACGCAGCTTCCTGGTAGTTGATGTTCACTGTTGCTAATTGATTTTCCACATCAGACGTCCCGGCCAAAACTATTGGTACATTGGCTTTTGACATTTCAGTGCGCACTTCATCGGAAATTGAATCACTCATAAATATAAGTCCATCTACTTGTTTACCAAGGTGGTCTTCTAACAATTCGACTTCCCTATCTGAGCTTTCATCGGAGTTTGAAAGAATTATATTATATTCATACATTGTCGCTACGTCCGCTACTCCACGGGAAAGCTCGGAATAAAAGCTTTTAGAAATGTCAGGGACAATCACACCGATTGTTGTTGTTTTCTTGCTGGCAAGTCCTCTTGCTATTGCATTAGGGCGATAGCCTAGCCTTTCAATACAATCGAGCACTTTTTTTCTAGTCGCGGGTTTTACATTCTGATTACCATTAACGACACGGGAGACCGTCGCCATTGAAACGTTCGCCTCCCTGGCTACGTCGTAAATCGTTATAGCCATTTGCCTTTCTCCTTCCATACTCATACTTACTTTATGTATTCAAAACGCCGGAACCTATTAGGTCCGGCGTCTACTCAAGAGATTGTTGTGTGCGTGTTCATGAATTGCTGAATTGCTTCGTAAAATTCATCGAACTGTTGCAGATCCATCTGTTGTGCAGAGTCGGATAATGCTACAGCCGGATCTGGATGCACTTCAGCCATTACGCCATCTGCGCCTACTGCTATCGCAGCTTTCGCCGTTGGAAGTAACAAGTCTTTTCTACCTGTTGAGTGTGTTACATCAACAAAGACCGGCAGATGTGTTTCCATTTTCAAGATTGGAACAGCAGAAATATCTAATGTATTGCGAGTTGCCCGTTCATATGTACGGATACCGCGTTCACAAAGGATGATTTGGCTATTGCCTTTTGAAATTATATATTCAGCTGCATGAATGAATTCATCGATTGTAGCTGCTAATCCACGTTTTAAAAGAACCGGTTTATTAATCATACCTGCTTCTTTCAGCAATTCAAAGTTTTGCATGTTACGTGCACCGATTTGGACAACATCGATATATTCAAGAGCTTCTTCTAGATGAGAAGGTGTAATGATTTCCGTTACAACCGAAAGACCTGTTTCATCAGCAACACGTTTCAGTATTTTCAAACCTTCAAGACCGAGTCCCTGGAAATCATATGGCGAAGTACGGGGTTTATATGCGCCGCCTCTAATCATTGTCAGTCCTTTTGCTTTGATAGACTGTGCAACGGCTAAGACCTGCTCATATGATTCAACAGCACAAGGACCATAAATGAAAGATGGTGTTCCATCACCAATTTTATGTCCATTAATGTCTACAATCGTATCCTCCGCTTTTCGTTTACGGGATACAAGCAATGCATTGCGCTGTTCATCTTCTTGTATTTCAAGTGCTGACATGAAAATACCTTTAAAAATCTGTTCAAGAACTCCGTTAGGTAACGGACCATTGTTAGATTCTTTCAGGAAATTAAGCATTTCACGTTCACGTAGCGGATCATATCTGTTTACACCTTGCTTTTCTTTAACTTTCCCAATCTCTTTGACAACTGTAGTTCTTTCGTTAATCAAATCCAATACTTTGACATTCAGCTCGTTAACACGGCCGCGTAATTCATCTAAATCATGTTGTCTCATCAGTCCGTCTCCTCCCCGCACATATTATTCCCTTTCAGTAGAGAAGAATATATGTTACATTTTTGATAATAGACCTATTATAAAGAAGACTATTTGAAAAGTCACGTTATTTCTACTTATTCTTCTAAATACGTTACATTTAACGACAGAAAGGGGGAAAAGTTCTGGCTACCACATTATTTGCGCTCGATATCGGAACACGTTCCGTCGTGGGAATCATCCTAACAGAAGACAAGGGAAACTTCCATGTAGCTGACCTCGTTTCAATTGAACACATAGAGCGTTCAATGATTGATGGACAAATACATAATATTTTAAGTGTTGCAGGAGTCATAACTGAAATTAAAAAACTACTTGAGGAACGGCATGGTCCTTTAAAACGGGTTAGTGTCGCAGCTGCGGGCAGAGCGTTGAAGACTTCAGAGGGATCAATGGCTGTCGATATTTCAGAAAGGTCACTTATTTCCTCTGAAGATGTCAATCGTCTGGAACTTGCCGCAGTCCAGCAAGCCCAACAAAAACTATTGTCCTCAGATGCCGTTACAGCAGATGACTATTATTATTGTGTCGGCTATTCGGTCCTTCATTATAAGCTTGAAGGTGAGGTAATCGGTAGCTTGATTGAACAGGCGGGAAGGTCAGCATCTGTCGACGTTATCGCCACTTTCCTTCCTCGCGTAGTTGTTGAATCTCTTCTTTCAGCACTCAAACATGCCGGTCTCGAAATGGAAGCATTAACACTTGAACCGATAGCTGCTATCAATGTCCTGATTCCGCCTTCCATGAGGCGTTTAAACATCGCGCTTGTCGATATAGGTGCAGGTACATCAGACATCGCAATCACCGATAACAACACCGTTGTCGCTTACGGCATGGTACCCGTTGCGGGGGATGAAATTACTGAAGCATTAAGCAATCATTACTTATTGGATTTCCCGTTAGCTGAAAGCGCAAAAAAAAGAATTTCCACAGATAAAATTGTAATCATGACTGATATTCTAGGCTGCGAGCAAGAAGTTGAATCCAGTGAAGTAGCTGTTATTATCAAGCCTGCTGTAGATTTACTAGCAAAATCGATTTCAGGTGAGGTCAAACGACTTAATAATGCAAAATCACCGAAAGCAATCATGCTTGTGGGTGGCGGTAGCTTAACACCCGGACTAGCCAAAGAAATTAGCATATGTCTAGATTTACCTGAAAACAGAGTCGGAATCCGTGGACTAGATGCACTTACTGGAGTCACTTTAGAGCCTAGTATCGTTTCTTCACCTGAATTAGTAACTCCGATTGGAATCGCTATTGCTGCAAGAAGAGCGCCAATCCAATACATGTCAATATCTGTAAATAACAAAATGCTTAGACTATTTGAATTGAAGGAAATGACTGTCGGAGACGCGCTTCTTGCGGCAAATATTAAGGCCCGCCAATTATATGGAAGGCCAGGTCTCGGGATGACCGTTACGGTAAATGATAATGACATATTAATACCTGGCGAGCATGGTACCCCTTCAGTTATTCTGTTAAATGGCTTACCTGTTAGTACAAAAAAACCGATTACAAACGGAGACGTAATCGAGTTGATGCCTGGTATTAACGGTTTAGATGCATCCGCTAAAGTAAGTGATCTTCTCGAAAATTTGATACCCATCAATGCATCAATTGATGGAGTTCCTGTTAAATTGGAACCATCCATTCATATTAATGGGATTCCTAGAAGTATACACACCTCTATTAAAGATCGAGATAAGATTTCTGCTTCCCATACTAAAACACTCGCAGCAATATTAGAAAATACCGATCATAGTAATTTTTTAGATAAAAATACATTCACAATAACAGTCAATCAGAAACCAATCACATTGAAAAGAAAGACTGCTGAACTTTTCGTCAACGGGATTCCTGCGCGACTTCAACAAGTTATCAATGAGGGTGACGAAATTAATATACAAATCCACCCTTTCCCCACAGTGGATGAAGTAATTTTAGAAATAGGAAAAAAAACGAATGATAGCATAACGGTTTTTTTCAATAACGAGGAAGTTGCAATTCAAAAACAGCGACTTGCTATTACTTTAAATGGACTTACTGTTCAAGGATCCCAAACTACAAAACAAGGCGACCGTCTCGATTTTGTTACATTGACTGAAAGTCCTATCCGCTTCAGTGATATCTTTGCATTTACCGATTATAGTATGCCTGAAAATTTGCCAAGCCAGTATCAGCTGCTACGAAACAGCAAACCAATCGGATTCAACGATCCGATAGATGGCGGAGATATCTTGGAGATTGTCTTCACATAAAAAGTCCGTCTACCTAAATTGGGTAGACGGACTTTTTAAAGTGCATTTTTTTATTTACCAAGCGTGTCTGATACATAATTCTGGTTTGTGATTTTATCTTTCCCAAGATTTTCGCTATTGCTATACGCAACATCGCTATTACCTGTTTCAGCCTTTTCAGCGTCATTAGATGACTTAGCAACTGCTTTTTGCAATGCATCCGCAGTAGCGGTTACTTGTTCTTCACCAGCCTCATATGCATCCTCTAATTTCGTTTTAGCAGTATCTATGAAATCAACCGATTCTTCTCCTTCGGAGGATGCTGTTCCATCATCCATCGGAACAGAAGTTTTTGATTTCATCGATTTCACTTTATCGACCAGTTGGCCAGATTGTTCCTGAATTGTTTTTGAAAATTCTCCAGTTTTCTCTTTTGCAGCTGAAGTCAATCCCGTTGCTTTTTCTTTTGCCACTGAACTGATTTCAATACTTTTATCTTTTAAGTGTGACGCCTGTGTTGTAAGATCTCCACGCATTTCACTTCCTGATTTCGGTGCAAGGAAAAGTGCTGCCGCAGCTCCTATCACTCCCCCGACTAATGCGCCGGCTAGGAAACTACCTGCTCCTGAACTTTCTTCATCTTCATAAAAAGAATTGGTATAGACTCGATTGTGATCATAATTTGCCGGCAAGTAAGATGGCTCGCCATAAGAATTCTCATATTCTTTGCTGCTCCCTGAATTGTAGTCTTTGTTGTAATTAGGGTCATTATAGTTCGGTTTCACTTTGCGGTCTTCATTCATAATCGATTCCTCCTATTTTTAAATACAGTGTCATGTTTTAACCTTTTCCTATTAACGATCAATAGGGCTGGGTAATCTTTTTTGTCCAGGTACAGGTGTATAAGCTGTCCAACCAGTACTGCTTGTCTTTCGTTCTTTCAGCTTATCCATTATGCCCATAACTACACTGCTCCATTGAACGACCTGGACAATCTTATCGCTGTTTCGTTCTGCTTCAGTAGTTATGTTGGCGGAAACCCGACGAACGGAAGAGTTAAGATCCGTCACGGACTCACCTACCCCTTTCATAGCATCCACTACTGTGTTTAACTTTTCTGCTTTCAACTGAATGTCTTCGGCAAGGTTGTTGGTTTTATGAAGAAGCTCTGTCGTTTCAGTTGTTACTCCTTCAAGTTGTGAGGTTAGCCCTTCCATCGTTTCAGAAACACCCTTTAATGTGTTCTTCAATGAGAACAGTGTCATCGCTAGGCTTACGCATAAAATTAAGAATGCGATTGCAGCGACAATTGCCGCTATGTACAGAAGATTTTCCAAGGCACTGCCTCCTTCAATTGCTCATATATCTTTGTATACCCTTTTTCGGGACAAAGTAAACGTTATGTCTCTAGAACTACTTCGACACAAATCTTCAATTTCCTTCATGGTAACGAAAATCAATTTAACAAAATATACGTCTTATTGTTTTTACAAACGGAAAAAACAGCCAATCCCGTAGGATTAAGCTGTTTCCTTTGTTTCGATAAATGATTTGAATGCGTTCAAGTATTTCTGAACATCACCCGCACCCATGAATAAATAAACTGCTGGGTTATTCATTTCAAGTTCTTCGATATTTTCGAGTTCCAGGTGTTTAGCGCCTGGAATCTTACTGATTAAATCATTAATGGTTAGATTTCCAGCTTCTTCACGTGCTGATCCAAATATATCACATAGATAGATGTGATCAGCAGTTGAAAGACTTTCTACAAATCCTCCCATAAGGGCTGCCGTTCTCGTAAATGTATGCGGTTGAAATATAGCTACAATTTCTCGGTCCGGATATTTCTGCTTAGCTGACTGTAATGTCGCCTGAATTTCAGTCGGATGGTGAGCATAGTCATCTACAATAATTCTGCCTTCCGTTTCAATTACAGTAAACCTTCTTTTCACACCATTAAAAGTAGATAACCTTTCTTGGATAATCGATGCTTTAACCCCTTCATAATGACAAAGAGCGATAACACCAAGTGAATTTAAGATTGCATGATCCCCAGCTAGCGGAATTGAAAAGGTGTGATAAAATTCATTGCGTACATAGACATCGAATGTCGATCCTTCTACCGTTTTGGTAATATTATTAGCTGCAAAATCATTCGAATCATCAAACCCATAATAAACGACAGGTACATTTGCTTGAATTTTTTGCAAGTGCTTATCATCACCACAAGCTATCAGGCCTTTTTTCACCCGTAGCGCCATTTCTCCAAAGGCGTCCATCACATCCGCTAAATCTTTAAAGTAGTCAGGATGATCAAAGTCGATATTCGTCATGATTGCATAATCAGGTTCATATGCAAGAAAATGACGTTTGTACTCGCATGCTTCGAAGACAAAATATTCACTATCTATCGGACCGCTGCCAGTACCATCTCCTATTAAGTATGAAGTCGGTGAATGTCCGGATAATACATGGGCAAGTAAACCAGTAGTCGACGTTTTACCGTGTGACCCCGTCACTCCGACAGAAATGAATTTTTTCATATATTGGCCTAAAAAGTCATGATAGCGAATAATCTCGAGACCTAGCTCTTTTGCTTTAACAAGCTCCGAATGACTGTCAGGAAAAGCATTTCCTGCAATAATGATCATTCCTGGTTTAATATTTTTTTCATCAAATGCTAAAATAGGTATTCCTCTTTCATGTAGTGGATCTTCTGTAAAAAACCATTTTTCTACATCTGAACCTTGTACCTCATGGGCAGAGTCATGGAGTATCTGTGCAAGCGAACTCATTCCGGATCCTTTAATGCCAGTAAAATGAAACAACGTCATATTGAAACCTCCCGGGATCATTTCTGTTCCCCTTAATTATACTAATTATCTTTTTCCAAATTTCATGGACTATTAACCCTTTACCTATACTTCACCAAGCCGGTTATTATTCCTAACGTTCTGTAAGCCGCTCTAAATCACTCTCTGTTAAAAAAACATCCCGTGCCTTACTACCTCGCTGACCTGAAATGAAACCGTTCTTTTCCATTCGGTCAATCAGTTTGGCAGCCCGATTATATCCTATGCTGAAATTACGTTGTAATAATGATGTAGATGCACTACCTGCTTCATGAATAAAGAGACAAGCCTCTTCGAAAAGTGAATCGCCTTCTTCTTCTTCAATACTACTTGCTAGAAGTTCATCTTGACCAAATAAATACTCGGGTGACGCCTCGTTCTGTACGTGTTCTATTATACGTTCTATTTCCTCGTCCGTGACAAATGTACCCTGCAGACGAACATTTGAAGATTGTCCATTTCCAATATAAAGCATATCTCCTTTTCCAAGCAGTCTTTCCGCTCCAGGAGAATCAATAATTGTTCTTGAATCAATTTGGGATGAAACTGAGAATGCAATACGTGTAGGAATATTTGCTTTAATTGTGCCCGTGATTACATCGACAGAAGGCCGCTGAGTGGCGATGATTAAGTGAATACCACATGCACGTGCTTTCTGTGCGATGCGACTAATCGACACTTCGACATCTGCCGGCGCAATCATCATCAAATCGGCAAGTTCATCAATTACAATAAGCAGATAAGGCATTTTCAATGAGAATCGGCGACTTTCTACAACTGCTTTGTTATAACGTTCAATATCCCTGACGCCTGCATGAGCAAGTAACTCATACCGTCTTTCCATTTCTGCAACTGCCCATTTCAAAGCAGCAGTTGCTGCTTTGACGTCTGTAATTACTGGGCTGATTAGGTGTGGAATACCGTTAAATGGTGCAAGTTCAACCATTTTTGGATCTATAAGCATCATTTTCAAATCTGTTGGTGTAGCTTTGTAAAGCAAACTGACCAATATCGAATTAATGCAGACGGATTTACCTGAACCTGTAGCGCCCGCAATCATCCCGTGCGGCATTTTCCGTAAATCCAAGGTTACGGGTGTTCCCGTCAGACTTAGACCAAGCACAGCTTCTAAAGGTGAGGAAGATGTTCTAAACTGATCAGTTGCGATAACCTCGGATATCCTAACTGCTCTCGTCTTTCGATTCGGGATTTCGATACCGATGGAACTTCTCCCTGGAATTGGCGCTTGTATCCGAATGTCTTCCGCTGCAAGCGCAAGTTTCAAGTCATCGGTCAAGTTCCTTACTTTGCTTACTTTTGTACCAACTCCGACAGTAAGTTCAAAACGAGTAACTGTCGGACCTTGCATCGCTTCAATGACAGTTGCCTTGACCGCAAAATGAGACAACGCTTCCTCAAGTTTTCCCGACTGCGATTCAAGCCATTCGGTGTCCTCGATTTGTGCTTCGGGCGGAATCAGATAGTCAAGTGATGGAAAAGCGTAATATGGCTCTTCCTCTTCTTTATTATCGCTATCTATTCTGTCTGGATTGATTAAACTTTTTTCTCTTGGGTCAAGTATTGGTTCGTCAGGTTTTACATCTTTTTTCATTACAGTATCATTTTTAATAACCTTTTTCGGATTATCAGCTATTACTGACTTCATTTTCTCTTTATCGGATTTCAGCATCAATACATTAAAAGGAACAATGCGTTCTTTTATTTTTTCCGGATATGGTTCTACTGTCAATTCCTCTGTAATAGGATGCTCCGTCATTTCTGTTAACTCAGTATTAGTATGTTCCGGTGTGCCTTTAATAATTCCTACGAAGTCTTCTTCTGTTACTCTAGATTCTATTTCAACAACTTCAACTTCAGGAATCTCTGTAACATCTGCTGCTGCTTCCGAAATCACATCTTCTACTATTCTTGAGTCCATTTCAATGAGTTCATCTTGAATATTTACTTCAACTGTTGACTCCGTATTAACAAGTTTAGCTTGAGTATTCACGTCAATTATTGACTCCGTTTTAACTAGCTCAGCTTGAGCATTTACTTCAATTATTGATTCCGTATTAACAAGCTCAGCTTGAGTATCTACTTCAACTGTTGACTCCGTTTTAACTAGCTCAGCTTGAGTATTTACTTCAATTATTGACTCCGTATTAACAAGCTCAGCTTGAGTATCTTCTTCAATTATTGATTCCGTATTAACAAGCTCAGCTTGAGTATCTACTTCAACTGTTGACTCCGTTTTAACTAGCTCAGCTTGAGCATTTACTTCAATTATTGATTCCGTATTAACAAGCTCAGCTTGAGTATCTTCTTCAACTGTTGACTCCATTCTAACTAGCTCAGCTTGAGTATTTACTTCAATTATGTCGGTTCGATCAAGCACAATTTCTTTTTCCGATGATGCTACTATAAACGCTTTCTCTTCATTCCCTGGCAACAGTTGCTCTTTGTTAATATTTTCAACTTCAAAATTCAGCGGTCTCTGTTTCATGTCTTCCACAATAATTGTTTTCGACGCTGTCCTCCCAGGGTTTGTGTATCCATAAACGGGAGAAGGTACCGCAGTCGGTGTAAATGGTTTACTTGAACGTTTCTGGACGGTCGTACTTGCTCTCGAAGGCAATTTATCTTTATTCGTTTTATCCGGTGGAGAAGAAGGTCTTTTAACTACTTCTTTTCCCTTTCCATACTTCAATGCCGATTCAGACCTATATACATTTACAGGTCTAGTATCACTCGGCCATTTATCGTTCTCATAAAGTGGTTTTGTTTCATAGCTATCAATCTCTTCTTTTTCCGTATGAGGTTTAGATTCAGGTTTTTCATGTTCTTTCGTTGGTCCATCGTCCCAGCCATAAATTTCTGCATCCGAGATAATTGGAAAACGAAAGGATGCACTATTCTTTCTGTCTAGTTTATGTAACGAATCCTCAATTTCACTTTTTTCATAATGTACATTTTCTTGTTCGTTAATTTCATCCGTTCCAAATAACCTGCTAGTAATCTTTTTTAACCAACTCAAGACTATCACTCTTTTCATGTCAATCACTCTATTTTAACAGTACTGACACGACTAAATCAAATCAATAACATAAATAAGAAAAACGTACCATAATCGGTACGCTTCTAGTCTCCTACTTATTGAATGCTTCTCCAGCTATAGCCTGGCTATCTAAAACTAAAATCCCTTTTTCTGCAGGGGCATCAACCAACCCAAGTTCTTTAGCTGAGCATATCATCCCAGCCGAAGGGACTCCGCGAAGTTCCGCATCTCGTATAACCATTCCTGATGGCATAACGGCGCCAACTTTTGCGACAACAACTTTCTGCCCTTCCTCTACGTTCGGTGCACCACAGACAATCTGGACCGCCTTTTCTCCTATATCTACTTGACAAACACTCAATTTATCCGCGTCAGGATGTTTTTCTTTTTTCAATATATGCCCTACAACAAATTTCGGAGTAAAATCAACATCAAGTTTAAGTTCCACGTTATTCTTCAAAAGCGCTTCTTGAAGTCGTTTAACTACGTCTTCAGTTAATTCAACTTCGCCGACTGTTTGAATATCCAAATAAGTCGATGCTTTGAAGAGGTTAAATGCAATTACTTCTTCAGTCGCCTCATCTTGAATTAACGTTACATCTCCTGATGATTTCGAGATAACCGCTTGCGGCCGTGTAAGTGTAAGTTGAAATAGCAATACATCCCCAACACCATCTAAATTATAAAATACATTCATTTTTTCTTGCCTTCCCTTCTTGCCAAACGATTTTTAGCCATGATAAAAATTGGATCCAGTTTACCATCGTCATAGATGAATGACAGAGAGGTTACTGGAACAGCGCCTGTTGTAAAGAAATGCATAGCCATCTGTGCCAGCACATCATAACCTGTATCATTTCGGATATCACCAATTATTAGCACGTCTTGATGTGGGACGGAAACGGTCATATGTCCTTCAACTTTTCCTGCCATCTCTTTCAAGAATGCACTGTTAAGTATCCTACTGGCATCGTAGCCATCATTATTGTTGATAAAGTAAAAGATATTCCCCGACACTTCATCTTGTTTCATAGCAGTTGGCAATGCCCTAACACGGAAAAGTGCAGATTCTGTTACTTCCATTTCAGACATTCCGATTGATTCAAGCATACTTTCGTCAACTAATCGGTAAGTAGTTCCAAGGTCGAGTGCATAATAGATACGCGTTTCCGCAGTATGCTCTTTCATTAGAAATCGATGCCCAGCAGCTGATTCCTCAGGAAATGAAGATGATCTAATAACCGGGAAAATGACTGCGCTATCTACAAATCCTTCTGATTGTTCTTTTTCCATCGCTTTAAATGTTTCCCCAATTGTATAGACTATTTCTTTTATAGCTACTTCCTTTTTGCGTTCATATTTAACCAGAATTTCCGGGAGCGATATATCCATTCCTTTTTTAAGAATCGAATGCTCAAGACGAACCTTATCCGTTTTCCGGTCGAACTTCCAAATAAAATGTTCGGATGGAAGTTGTTCTTTTAAGATTGATACCAGTTTTTGAGAATTCATAGATCTATTTGCCTCCATTTATCGGATAACTGAATCATGTTGCCTACTCGGCAGTTGTAGTAGAACTCTGCTGAATAGACCGTACGATTTCCATCATCTTCGGTAAGTTTTCTTCAATTTTTTTCTTTTTTGTCATTGTCGTGATTTTGGATCCACCTACACTTACAATAAGCTCCACATTATCCTCACCGCTTTTTACAACCGCTGCGAAACCGAACGTGCCATCATCAGAGAATGTGGCTTGCTCAATAATTTCTTTACTCTTATCGATTAGGAGCAAATCATAAAATAGTTTACTGTCACTCTTCTCATTTGGATTAATAAAAAGGATGAACGTCTCATCATTTTTTGTAAAGACGATATTTTGCTCATCTGAACTATCATTCATCGCAAACCCGGCAGGCTTGTATAATTTAATACCATCTATTTCTTCAGTAGGATTTTTATCATTCAATTGAAATGCTTCTCGCGCCGCCTCGATTCCTGCAGCAGCTCTTTCATCAAGCGATTTTCCACATGCTGTAAGCAGTATAATGGATATCATCATCAGGAATATGAATTTCCATTTCCGGAACATTCGATTTCCTCCAATCATTAATTTGAACTCCATAACCATTTTAAAGATGTTACTCTCCTGTTGCAACCTCTTACAACTTATAGATGTGGCAACTTCGTAATTACTGTGAACGTTGATAGTATTTTAATTGTCCGATTAGTAGTTGCATAATATGTTTAAATAGGTCATTACGATTTACCGCACCTGCAGTAAACATGCCTATCGCTCCTTCTTTACTTCGGATTCCACTCAATTCAAAATAGGTATCGACAACGTGGCCAAGTTCGTTTCCCGCTGCCACCCTTACAGCAATTTCTTGCGGTAAGGGTATTTGTGCTCCACCAGCCGTAAACCTTTTTCCATTAGGAAGTACGAGAGCTCCCCAATTACAAAGATACATTTGCTCATCGATTAAACGAACGCCACCCTCAAGCCCGATTCCAATCGTTTCTCCGTTCTTGCCTGCAGCTCGTAAAGCACGATTGATTGCTCCTAACCTTGTCTCCTCGTCACCGTACGGTTGATTAGAAACGCCCGAACCTACTTCAACGCTTGAAATGATTGAATGTGGGAAGTAGTGAGAAATAACATCATTTGCAGCTGTTACTTTTGCCACATTGACAGAACCAATCATAAAATCCATTCAACTTCCCCTCCGATTTATCCATTTAGAAAGTCGTCCTGGCACATCACTAGGGAGTGCTAGGACGACCTTAATCAGTCTATGATAGCGCAATACTCAAACATTGCTTTTGATTGTTTCCACTGTCGTTTTATCACTTGCTTGTACTAATTTCACAAGTAGTTCTTTTGCCGCCGCATAGTCATCTGTATGGATGATAGATCCCGATGTATGAATATAGCGTGAACATATGCCAATCACAGCACTTGGAACTCCCTCATTGGATGTATGAACTCGACCAGCATCCGTTCCACCTTGTGAGATGAAGTACTGATAAGGAATGTTATGTGTTTCTGCCATATCAAGGATAAATTCGCGCATGCCACGATGTGTTACCATCGTGCGATCAAAAATACGAAGTAATGCACCTTTTCCAAGTTGACCAAACTCACTCTTATCACCAGCAGCATCATTTGCAGGACTCGCATCTAACGCATAAAACAAATCTGGATTGATCATTGTTGCAGCCGCTGCGGCTCCACGGAGACCGACTTCCTCAAGTACGTTTGCTCCTGAGTACAAATTATTTGGCAACTCTTCACCATGTACTTCTTTTAGTAACTCAATGGCTAGACCACAGCCATATCTGTTATCCCATGCTTTAGCAAGTATTTTCTTGTTATTTGCCAGTGGTGTGAACGGGCTAACAGGTACAATTTGTTGACCAGGACGGATGCCGATTGTTATTGCGTCCTCCTTATTATCT
Source organism: Sporosarcina sp. Y838 (assembly GCF_056786515.1). Classification (NCBI taxonomy): domain Bacteria; kingdom Bacillati; phylum Bacillota; class Bacilli; order Caryophanales; family Caryophanaceae; genus Sporosarcina; species Sporosarcina sp. Y838. The sequence goes on from NZ_JBXCJD010000005.1 coordinate 181,189, forward strand.
GCACCAATATCGATTAGCATATTTTTAATGTCCATCGGCTTGTTCCGCACTGCATCACTTAGCAAATGCGGTGGAATCGAACCAATCACACCGGTTACGGGACCGTTTACCGTTATAATTTCAACACGTTGCGCTAGAAGGACTTGGCTCCACCATCCGCCAAGCGGCTGAAAACGGATCATTCCATTATCCGTTATTTGACTCACCATGAATCCGACTTCATCCATATGGCCAGCAACCATAATACGCGGACCATCTTCAGGACCTTTTCTGACACCGAAAATACCACCCAGATTATCTTGAATCAACTCATCGGAATACTTAGCAAGTTCACCCCGCATATAATCACGCACAGCATGTTCATTACCCGGTGCGCCCGGAAGTTCAGTCAACGTTTTAAACATCTCAAGTGTATCTTTGTGCATTGAATATTGCCCCCTACTTATCATGTATTAATCTTCTGTAATTAGTGTAGTCGATTAGTCAGAAACTTTCCAACGATTAATTCGTTAATCGAATTACTATTTCCATTGGCTAGCTTGGCAAAGATAAGTAAATTTGTGGTACACTAGTTGAAATACCGATTGTAGGGGGTAATGAATATGAAGTTAAAAGATTTCCTAGCTGGTGTGTTGACAGGTGTTGCTGCTGGAGTTATTGTCAGTGAATCAATCGACCGTATGAATCAGAATGTTTCTGCAGACTCGGTTTTAAACACAATTAAAGATGCTTTTAAAAACGAAGGTCCAATAGATGGTTCATGGATTGTCATGAAAACTGAGCCATACACGAACAATGTAATTACAATGGATGTTTACCGTGGTGGCATATCACGGATTAAAGAAGGTGTACTGGAACAATTCGAATTTGCGGCCGACGCAAAAACGGGTACAGTTGTTGAACTAGTAAAAGCCTAATAAAAAACCGTCATACGCCCGGAAGTCTGCGGGCGTGTGACGGTTTTTTTTACTTACCTGAAACTTTAATTGATTCGATAATTTCTTTTCCGCTTGTATCCCATCTCACTAGTCTGTAATAAGCATCATGATAAAAAGTGAATCTATAACTCCCCGCAAGTGCTTCTTTCATCAATTTCTCTTTTGCAAAAATCGATGTCATCGGGTAATCATCAAAAGCCAATACCCACAATGGATTACTGTGTGCCTGAGTAGGCATGATATCAGCCATATGAAGAATCGTCTCGCCACCTTGCGTCAATTTGATAATACTATGACCATTGCTATGACCGCCTGTATGAACCATTTCAATCCCCTGCATGATCGTCATGCTTTCTTCAAATGTCTTTACCTGCTGTTGAACAGGCTCCCAGTTTTCTTTTAAATATGTATTTCTGGATCGGATATTCGGGCTTTGCATTTCGTCCCATTCAATTTTCGAAACAAAAATAGTTGCATTTGAAAAAACGGAAACTAGATTCCCTTCACGCCATTCTGTCAAACCAGCCGCGTGGTCATTATGCAAGTGCGTCATTAAAATTATATCTATATCTTCAGCTAACAGGTTGAGCTGGGACAGATTCTCTACCACCTTCGAATCTCCGAAAATCCCCAAATTTCTTTTCGTCTTTTCAGACATTTTTCCATTTCCATGACCAGTGTCAATCAATATATTTTTCCCTGCGAACTGAATCAGAATCGGATCATTTCTCATTTTAATACGATTTTGTTCATCTGATTCATAGCGCTTCGACCAGAGAGCTTTTGGAACAACACCAAACATTGTCCCACCGTCTAAATAATTTCCGCTGCCATCTAGCCATGTCAACTTCATTGCATGAAATGTATATGTATCCATGAAACAGCCCCCATTCCCTAATTAACTTACGTGTTTGTAAATCTGGATTCAAGTCTGTATATCGGATGACCTTTAGCTGAAAATTTCTCTTCGTATTCCGTCATTATATTATCCTCCGGCATTTCTGCATGTAAATCGAGGGATACTAAACAAAGTTTCATACCGTACTGTGACATAGATACAAGTGAGTATTCGAACAGAAGACGGTTATCCGTTTTAAAATGAATTTCCCCTCCGGGCGCGAGTACTTCTTCATATAACTTTAAAAATGTTTCATGTGTTAATCTCCGTTTTGCATTTCTAGCCTTCGGCCAAGGATCGGAAAAATTCAAATATATTCTGTCGATTTCTCCTTTATGGAAGATCTTTGCAAGATCCATTCCATTTGCACGAAACAATCGTAAATTTGATGGTTTATTTGCTTCCACCGCTTTTTCAAGTGCTGAAACAATCACATTATCAAAATGTTCAATACCGATATAATTCACATTTGGGTTGGCAATTGCCATGCCGATAATAAATTGACCCATTCCTGATCCGACTTCAATATGAATCGGATTGTCGTTTCCAAAAAGGGTATGCCACCCATTTATCATTTTTTCTGGTTCTGCTAAAAGGACATCGGGGTGTTCTGCCATATAGTCCCTCGCCCATGGTTTATTGCGAAGTCGCATTATATACACTCTTTTCTATTTATAATTAATTATTCTTCAGCGGGTTGTTCGTCATTAGGACCAAATAATCTGCTAATCGAAGTTGTTTGTCCCACATTAAGAATTGATTGGGCTGCTTTGAACTGTGTCGATTTCATTGGTACAGACGATTTACTGAGCCTAGAAAACCATTCCTCGTAGGATCGCCTATCAATAATTTCAACATCGAATGCCTTTCCAGGGTGATCGATATACCCATTTCGTGAAACCAAATATTTTCGAATGGGAAAATCAATTTTTTGAGCATTAAATATGCTAGTTATAATTTTTTCAGTTCGATTTAGCGCGATAAGCGGACTTAGTATTTTCGAATCTTTGTTACCTGACTTCTTTAGCCAGAATCTGTCCCCGCTACCGCTATAAGCCGCAAGATTCTCAGATTCAAGTACAGTTATGCATTGGCATTCAACTGGTGTCACGATGATAATATCGAGTTCCACAGGCGCTTTTTTTAATAACAGAATCGGGTAATAGAACAATAAATAATTGTCTGGAAGCTGCTGGGCGAAACTCCTTAAAAGGGTATCTCGCGTAAAACGAGTATTGACTTTGGACTTATCCATTAACGTAGAGCTAGCCCATTTTATCTGAAAATGAAAAAGTTGATCCAAATACAGACTTCTTAGTTGTTCTAAATTGGATGGGTTATGAATTAAGTTCGGGTTAAAGCCGAAATTGTCTTCTTCATCTTCGCTTACAATCTCTTCGTTGGCAGGATTCATTTCTGTCAGTCCCGTTCTCCGTTGACCAAAGAGCCGGACTAGGGGGGAAAACCATTTTTCTTCAATCGGTTCTACTGGATTATCTTGAATCCCCTGTTGCCATTCTGATAAATCTGCGCCACTTTCCCATTGGGTCTTCATACGTTCCCATTGATATCTTTTTAAGCGGATATACTGTGAAGAGTAACGTGATAGATCCTGTTCGTAACGGGAGACATAGTCGAGAAGTTTGACAAGTTGCGCCATGTCCAATCACTCCGATCACATACTGTCTATCATTAATTACCCGAGATGAAAGTCGGAATCTGTACCACAAATGCTTCTTGTAACTTTTTCGTCACAAGACCCGGTACTCCTGACCCTAAAAGCCGATCGTCGATTGAAATGACTGGCATTACTTCAGAACTTGTTGACGTTAAAAAGAATTCATCCATTTCGAATGCTTCGTCCAATGTAAATGATTTTTCTATAAATGGAATCCCTTGTTCCTTACAGAGCTCAAGCACAACTTGTCGCGTGATTCCATTCAATATAAGATTCGTAACCGGATGAGTATAAACTGCTCCATCCTTTACGCCGAACATATTCGATGCAGATCCTTCCGTCACAACACCGTCACGATGAAGTAGTGCTTCGCTACAACCTGCTTCTATAGCTTCTTGTTTAGCGAGAACATTTCCAAGCAAGTTTAGACTTTTAATATCACAGCGCAACCAGCGAACATCTGCCACGGTTTTAACTCGGACTCCGTTTTCAATATCTGTTAAAGGTCTTGGGTTGTTGACCGCATATGCAGTAACGACTGGCGAAACCGATAAATCAGGAAATTGGTGAAGTCGAGGTGCGGAGCCGCGTGTAATCTGCAGATAGACATGACCAACTAAAATATTATTAGCAGCTACTAATTGACGTGCAATCTCCATCAATTGGACTTCTGCATAAGGTATTGCTAACTTTATTTTTCTAGCACTTTGATACAAACGATTGATATGTTCTTCTGCCGTATACAATTCTCCACCATATACTTTAATCACTTCATAGACACCATCACCAAAATAATATCCACGATCGTCAATCGAAATGTTTAATCCTTCACGCTCAGTAAACTGTCCGTCAACAAAATACACTGTCATCTTTATTCCCCTTTCGTTTCTCCACTCGCCAGACCGCAAATTGCGTCTGCATAAATGGCTGTCGCTTTCACTAAATCGTCTATATAAACATATTCATCAGCCTGGTGAGCTACATCTTCCCTACCAGGGAATAACATTCCAAAAGCAACTCCCTTGTCAAGGACGCGTGCATAGGTGCCACCGCCAATCGCCAATAGCCCGGCGTGTTCTCCGGTATGCTTAGTATACACCTCTTGTAAAGTCCTTATGAGAGGATCAGCAGCATCGACGTGATGGGGTTCCGAGTTCGATCCTACATCCATTGAAAATGGCGTATCTGCCAACCTTTCCATACATGTCGTTATTTTCTCTTCAAACGAATAGGTGACTGAATAACGCATGCTAACGTTGATTTCACCACCGGTTTTAGAATCAAAGGTAACAATACCCGCATTCAGCGTTGTATCTCCCGACATTTCATCATTGAATGCTAAACCAAGAAACAGTCCGCGCGACTCATTTGCAAATGCATCAAACATGAATTGAGTGAAGTCCTTCGATGGGCCTTCTTTAAGTATACGATTCAAATAGGAAGCTAAAAGTACAGCTGCATTTATTCCATTGTTAGGTTCCATCGCGTGTGCAGATTTCCCATTTAAATTGATGACAGTATGACCGCTTTCATTGGCAATGCCCCCCGTCACATTATGAATATTTAAAAATGTAACGAATTGCTCATTATCAATTTCGACTTCCCCCGCAAGATGTGCCTCAGCATAATCAGGAACCATATTCGTCCGATTGCCTGATTTGAAGTACAGGAGTTGTTGATCAGCAAATACTGCTTTTTGTTTAAATAGGACAGAGGCAATTCCTTTTTCAGCGTTTATAATTGGGAAATCCGCGTCAGGAGCAAAGCCAATCTTTGGCATTTCTTCTTTTTCAAAATATCGTTTCACACAACGGAATCCACTTTCTTCATCTGTTCCTATAATGAGGCGCACTCGCTTATTCAGCATAATTCCAGATTCTTGAACCATTTTCATCGCGTGCCATGCTGCAATTGTCGGTCCTTTATCGTCTATAGCACCACGCCCAAATAACTTATCATCATCCACCGTCCCGGCAAACGGTCCATAATTCCAATTGCTCCCTGCAGGAACCACATCAACGTGGCAAAGAATTCCTAAAAGTTCATCCCCTTGACCCATTTCAATATGTCCCGCCATATTATCTATATTCTTTACAAGCATCCCAGCTTTTCTACCTTCTTCTAATATCCAGTCTAAGGCGCGTTTCGGTTCTGGCCCAAATGGCATTTCTTCCGTAGCTGCGCTTTCATCTAAAATAGAAGGAATGGCAATCAATTGCTGTAAATCCCCTATCAGCTTCTCTTTGTTTTTCAAGACCTCAATTTTCCAATCCATCAATCAAGACACCCTCCTTCTTAATAAGCCTATTTTCACACGTTAGACTAAGAAAATAAAGTGGAAACCACTTTCACTGAATCTTCACAAAAAATTCATGCAATCTTTACATAAATAAGTTATACTGGTATTGTCAGAAAAAATAATCTGACGTACCAACCTTTTCGAAAGGATGTGCGGTGTCAGGAATAATTTCAACGTGCTTTAGGCAACATTCATAAGTCTCATGACCAATGATTTTGGATAATGAAGATGAAGGGGTGATTCCACACTTGAAACCTGCAACTGATCGTATGCTTACACGCATCAAAGATGTATATTTTTACATCCTTGATAATGGAACTGTAACTACAGAAAACCTGGTAGAAGAATTTGGTATCACTCACCGTACTGTCCAAAGGGACTTAAACGTCCTGGAATACAACGAGCTTATAATGAGCCCGGTGCGAGGTAAATGGACAACGACAGCAAAAAAAGTGAAATTATCTTCTTGACCCGCACGTAATTTTGAAAAGCGAAAGGCGCCAGCTCTTAACCCTGCTTCCGCAGGCATATAGGCTGGCGCCTGCAGTCTGGGCACAATCTTAAGCGTACGCGCCTGACGCCCTCTAAAAAGGCGCCCGTGGGCTATAAGCACAATATCCATAATAGAAGTTATCTACGGTACGAGATTATAGAATTAGTTAAACTATAAAAGAAGCTGAGCCGTATCTAACGGCTCAGCCCTTTTTATTTTTTTGAAATCTGCATGAGCTGTTCTATTTCCTCTACTGTCAATTCTCGGTATGTCCCTAGTGCTAGACTTTCATCCAAAGATAAAGGTCCCATTGATAAGCGTTTTAAGTAGATGACCGTCTTGTCAACCGCCTCAAACATCCGCTTCACTTGATGGAATTTTCCTTCTGTAATTGTTAATTCAACTTCAGAAATGACATCTGACTTCAAAATATTCAGTTGACCTGGCTTCGTTTCGTAGCCATCATCCAATGTAACACCTTCTAAAAACCGTTCAACGTCTTCCCCCGTAACAATCCCATCGATATGTGCATAATACGTTTTCGGAACACCTTTTTTAGGAGACAATAAATTATGCGTAAGCTTGCCGTCATTTGTCAGCAAAAGAAAACCTTCCGTATCTTTATCTAACCTACCCACTGGAAAGGGTTCAAAAATCTGATACTTTTCATCCAGCAGATCAACAACTGTCCTATCTCTCGAATCTTCCGTTGCAGATAACACACCTTGTGGCTTATTCATCATCAAGTAGATAAATTCTTTGTAGACAACCCGCTCACCGAGTATCGTTACTACATCACTGTCCACATTGACATGCATTGAGGAATCCTTTACTGTATCTTCATTTACTCGAACAGCCCCTTTTTTCATAAGTTGCTTAACTTCTTTACGAGTACCGTATCCCATATTTGACAATAATTTATCTAAACGCATTATTTCCCTCCTAAAAAGCCTAATTTCTTCGTGAATTTAGTCAATCGCTCACCGAACAACTTCTGTGCGAGACCAGTTTTAAGTGACAGATACCCATAAATGACTGCACCAACTGTTGCACATATAAAAATGTACAAGAGAGACTGCATTTTTCCGTCAGCAGGACTGAGCGCCGTCAAGCCTTTCAGCGTAAACATAACCGCAACTAACATAATGATATTTAATATAGCGATTAGGATTAGTCTTCTAAATACCATCTTCGATTTATAATGAAGGGTTTTTGAAATGATGGCAATATTGATGCCTACTGCGACTGAGTATCCAATTGCAGTTGCAAGAATAGCACCATTCGTTTCAAACATTTGAATGAGCGGTATATTGAGTGCAAGCTTAAATAACAGGCCCAGTAAAGAAGTAAACACAATCCACTTATGCCGATCAATACCTTGAAGAATTGCAGCTGTCACTGAATATAATCCAAACAAAACAGCGACTGGTGCATAACTTGCCAGAATTCCTGCTCCGACAGCACTTTCACTATAAAGAAATTGGTAAAGCTCATTTGATAAGATGATTAATCCGATAACCATCGGAACTGTCAAATACAACATAATTTGAAATGTTTGATCAAGTGAACGTGTGATTCCTTTTTGGTCTTTTTTTGCATAATAACTAGTTATGACCGGAATCAAAGCCATTGAAAATCCAGTTGCTACCATCACCGGAATCATAACAAACTTATGGGTCAGTAGATTCAACATCCCTAAGTAAGTATCGGAAACCTTAGACATTCCGATTGATTTCATGGCTTCATTAAATGTGATCATGTCAACGAACTGATAAAGAGGATTGATCACGCCAACGAGAACGAATGGCAATATATAAGCAAATACTTCTGTATACATCTCTTTGAAAGAAATATTACTCGCTGGAGGACTATTCGAAAGTAGATGATCCAGTTCAGGCTTATAGGACTTCCAGTATTTAAAGAGGACTACAAGACCTGCTAGTGCTCCGATAAATGCTGCGAATACTGCAAAACTGATTGCTGCTTTTGGAGATTCATCCAGGACATTAACGACAATAAATGCGCCCCCAAGAACGACAATGATTCTAACAATCTGTTCGACAAGTTGCGACACTGCTGTCGGCTCCATTTTCTGATATCCCTGAAGGAAGCCACGCACGATACTCATAAGTGGTACAGCAAGAAGTGCATAACTAACCCAACGGATAACGCCGGCAATATCATCTATCGTAAATATTTGTTCTTCATCTCTACGAACGAGGTGGGCAATTGGCTCAGCCAATAAATAGAGAGTAATAAATGAAACAATACCTGTCAGCGTCATCACAAGCATTCCAGACTTCAGTAATTTCCGTCCGGTTGCATAATCGCCTAAGGCATTATATTTCGAGACATATTTTGATATTGCTAATGGTGCTCCAGAAATAGCGATGGCCAATGCAATATTGTAAGGAATATAAGCGTATTGATATAATCCGATATTTTCTTCTCCAACAATTGCATAAAGCGGAATTAAATACAAAAGCCCAAGTGCTTTAGATAAAAACAGCCCCACCGTAAGTATGGCGGTCCCTTTTACAAGATTTGATGACATAATTAATCCTTCCAATCTCCCTAAATCTACTTAACAGTTTACCCCCACACGCCGTTTTTCACAATGAATAACGGCGAAATGTGTCGAATTGAAAAAACTGTAAGCGTGGTTTACAATATGTATGACGTCGGCATCTTACAAAGGTTTGAGTAAAACGTATAGACCAGTGAAACAAAGGGGCAGTCGCCAAATAAAAAATCGCAGAGTTCGTATAATGGGGATTAAATTAAAGATCAATTACGCCTCGGCGTAATTGCGTCCAGATTTTGAATCGAGCTTGAGGCCTACAGGGGGGAAGGATTGAACTCCATCCTTCCTTGTAGGTCATGCAACAGGGAAGGATTGAACTGCATCCTTCCTAGTTGCCGCAGGACGCGGCGATCTTAGGTTGCCTTCATTAACTCCTTTCAAAATCTGTGACATCCGCCAGAGACTTTTTCTTTGTTCAGCGGGCCTATGGACACCCGCTGAATAGGAATAAAACCCGTATTCATCTCCCACCTATGGAGGCAAGAGTTTTCTGTAGCTGACGCTTCGCTTTCAGTACAAAAACATTTGCTGAATAAAGATAAATCAGGCTACCTTCATCCATTTAGTCATGGAAAAAGACAACCTGAAGGGAGTCTATATATGTCTCATAACGCTAGGCAAGTTTAACGTGGTTAATCTCGTTTTAACTTAATTTTTTCGTTAGCAATCAGTACACCTTGCTTAAATTCTTCATAGTCAGGCTCTGTTGCATTTAGGAAGCAAGTTGTAGCAATTTTTTTCGCTATCAATCTCCTGCCTTTCCTGACTATATCCGTACCTCCTGCATGGCTAATCAGTTTATTATAGATGCGCTGACACTCTTTTTGTTGAAACGCTTCGTGTCTTATTTGCTCTTTCTCTGCGCTTGTTAAATACGTTTTCTCTTGATGTTCAACTTGCTCACTACTATGTCCTTCAACTTCGCTATTTTCATCTCTAGTCATTCCGTACACTCTCCCGATTCTTCGTCAAAGCAAATATACTCATGTACATTAACTTTGCTTCCTCATCTTTAAAATTCAATACATGTACCGTCTCAGTCTTGGTAAAGAAATTTTCAACCAAATGAAAAACACCATCAAATCCGCTTGAGTACCCATTCTAAGACATCTTCACTTAAATCTCACATGTATGATAATTGTACCACATGCGGTTGCTATTTTTTCATCTGCTACTTTTCTCCTTTTCAACCACCTCAATGCTTTTTAATGATGCTGTGTTAAACTAATACTTAATAATTCATTACCGAAAGGCTTGATAAAATAATGACTACTAATTATGTTGATGCAGACGTCATCATCATTGGCGGAGGCCCATCAGGATTGATGGCTTCAATCGCTGCTGCTGAAAACGGAAGGAAAGTTCTCCTGCTTGAAAAAGGTAAAAAACTTGGCACTAAACTGGCCATCTCAGGGGGCGGACGTTGTAACGTTACAAACCGTTTGCCTCAAGAAGAAATCGTTAAAAACATTCCAGGCAATGGACGTTTTTTGTACGGTCCCTTCGCCGTTTTTAATAATGAAGACATCATTACCTTTTTCGAGGGTCTTGGCGTTGCATTAAAAGAAGAAGATCACGGTAGAATGTTCCCCGTTTCGAATAAAGCAAAGGATGTTGTCAATGCATTGCTTGAAGAAATGGATCGTTTAAATGTTGAAGTGAGATTAGAAACGCGCGTAAAAAAACTTTTGATGAATGAAGAACAAATTCTTGGTGTCAGACTCGATTCTGGCGAGGAAATCCGCTCGCATGCTGTTGTTGTAGCGGTCGGTGGAAAAGCGGTTCCTCAAACCGGTTCAACAGGCGACGGCTATCCATGGGCGGAAAAAGCCGGCCATACCGTGACAGAACTTTATCCAACAGAAGTTCCTTTACTATCAAATGAACCTTTCATTGTCTCAAAGGATCTACAAGGTCTTGCGCTTCGTGACGTGGCGGTATCCGTCCTAAACGCCAAAGGCAAAAACCTTATCACGCATCAAATGGACATGTTGTTCACCCATTTCGGCTTAAGCGGTCCTGCGATTTTACGATGCAGTCAATTCGTTGTGAAAGAACGGATGAAAAACGGCAACAAGCCCGTTGAAATGAGAATCGACTCAATGCCTGCACTGAATGAAGAAAAAGTTTTCCAACTGCTCAACACATCATTAAAAACGGATTCAACGAAAGCCGTGAAGAATGTGTTAAAAGGAATTGTACCTGAACGCTGGATGCTGTTTTTATTCGACCGGGCGGGAATTGACCCAGCTGAAACCGGAGCCCAGATGCAAGTAGAAAAAATTCGTACTTTGACGAAATTATTAAAGGCTTTTTCAATGAACGTCAATGGTACTCAACCAATTGAAAAAGCATTCGTCACAGGCGGTGGGGTCTCCGTCAAAGAAATCGTTCCAAAAACGTTAGGTTCCCGCAAGAAAGAAGGACTCTACTTCTGTGGTGAAATTTTGGATATTCACGGCTATACAGGCGGTTATAACATCACTTCTGCACTTGTTACCGGCAGAATTGCAGGCATGAATGCAGGACAGCACGCGACTGATTTATAAACATTGAGAATAGAAAACTATACGCCAGATTCAAGAAACCCAACTAAAAAAATCCGCCGGAAGAGATACATCTCTTTCGGCGGATTTTCTTTCTTTATCCTATGCAACAATATTAATAAGTCTTCCTGGAATCGCGATGACTTTCTTCACTTCTTTGCCTTCAAGAAGTGTTTTCACATGTTCATCTTCCAGTGCAAGCTTTTCAAGCTCATCCTTCGTAACATCTTTCGATACGATGATTTTAGCACGCACTTTCCCATTAATTTGAACAGCCATTTCGACAGTATCATCGACAAGCTTCGATTCGTCATATGTTGGCCAAGTTTCATACGTCATCGTCTCCGTATGGCCCAACTTCTCCCATAGCTCTTCTGCAAGATGGGGTACCACTGGAGAAATCATTTTCACGAAACCTTCTACATATTCTTTTGGAATTGTATCTGTTTTATAGCCTTCGTTTATGAAAACCATCAACTGAGAAATCGCAGTATTATTACGCATTCCCTCAAAGTCTTCCGTCACCTTTTTCACTGTTTGATGGTAGACCTTTTCAAGTGCCCCACCTGTTTTTCCACCAATTTTCGTACTTAGAGATCCATCTTCATTGACAAACAAGCGCCAGATTCGGTCAAGGAATCGACGAGCACCATCGAGACCATTTGTCGTCCATGCTTTTGAACCTTCTAAAGGTCCCATAAACATTTCATAAAGACGTAGTGAATCTGCCCCGTGTGAATGAACAATATCATCAGGATTGACAACGTTGCCTTTAGATTTCGACATTTTCTCATTGCCTTCACCAAGAATCATTCCTTGGTTGAACAACTTCTGGAATGGCTCTTTCGTGTGTACAACACCGATATCGTAAAGTACTTTATGCCAGAAGCGTGCGTAAAGCAGATGTAGAACCGCGTGTTCTGCGCCACCTACGTAGATATCTACAGGCAACCAACGTTTCGCAAGTTCAGGGTCGATGATCATCTCATCGTTATCCGGATCGATGTAACGCAAGTAATACCAGCAACTTCCCGCCCATTGCGGCATCGTATTCGTTTCGCGGCGACCTTTCATACCTGTTTCAGGATGTGTCACATTTATCCATTCCTCGATGTTTGCAAGTGGAGACTCACCCGTTCCACTTGGTTTGATATTATCCGTTACCGGTAATACGAGTGGTAAATCCGCTTCTTCAACTGGTGTCATCGTGCCATCTTCCCAGTGGATAATTGGAATCGGCTCGCCCCAGTAGCGTTGTCTTGAGAACAGCCAGTCACGAAGACGGAATGTAATCTTCTTGTCGCCTTTGCCATTTTCAACAAACCAAGCGATCGCTTTTTCAATTGCTTCATCTTTCCCTAATCCGTCAAGGAAACCTGAATTGACATGTTTGCCATCTCCAACATACGCTTCTGCAGAAACGTCGCCGCCTGCTACAACTTCAATGATTGGAAGGTCAAATTCTTTTGCGAACTCATAGTCACGCTCATCATGTGCAGGAACCGCCATGATTGCACCCGTTCCGTAAGTCGCAAGAACATAATCCGCGATCCAGATTGGCATTTTTTCACCGCTTGCAGGGTTGATTGCGTAAGCCCCCGTAAAGACACCAGTTTTTTCTTTCGCAAGATCTGTTCGTTCAAGATCACTTTTCATTTTCACTTCATTTAGATATTTTTCGACTGCATCTTTCTGTTCTGCAGTAGTCACTTGTTCAACCAATTTTAATTCTGGTGCAAGCACTGCATATGTCGCACCAAAAATCGTATCCGGACGTGTTGTAAATGCTTCAAACGTCAGATCAGTTCCATCAATTTCGAACGTCAGCTGCGCCCCTTCTGAACGACCAATCCAGTTACGTTGCATATCTTTCAAGCTTTCCGGCCAGTCCAGTTCATCCAAATCTTCAAGAAGACGATCTGCGTAATTTGTAATACGCAGTACCCATTGGCGCATCGGACGTCGCTCGACTGGATGACCGCCACGTTCTGACTTGCCGTCAATCACTTCTTCATTCGCTAAAACCGTACCTAGTGCTGGGCACCAGTTAACAGCTACTTCATCAACATAAGCCAAGCCCTTGTTGTAAAGTTGGATGAAAATCCATTGCGTCCATTTATAATAAGATGGATCCGTTGTATTAATTTCACGGTCCCAATCGTATGAAAATCCGAGATCATTCATTTGACGCTTGAACGTCGCTATATTCTTCGCTGTAAATTCAGCGGGATCATTTCCTGTATCAAGCGCATATTGCTCGGCCGGAAGTCCAAAGGCATCCCAGCCCATCGGATGAAGGACATTATAGCCCTGCTTCCGTTTGAATGAACTTAAAATGTCTGTCGCGATATAGCCTAGGGGATGCCCAACATGAAGACCCGCCCCCGATGGATATGGAAACATATCTAACGCAAAGAACTTCGGTTTTGATGGATCATCCATCATTTTAAATGTTTTATTGTCCTTCCAGTGCTGTTGCCATTTCTTTTCAATTTGCCCGTGATTATAACTCATTTACAATTCCTCCTATTTAAATCAATTGCGCCTCGGCGTAATTGCGTCCAGATTTTGAATCGAGCTTGAGGCCTACAGGGGGGAAGGATTGAACTACATCCTTCCTTGTAGGTCATGCAGTCGTTGCGACAGGACGTCGCGAAATTAGACTGCCCTCTTAACTCCCTTCAAAATCTGTGACATCCGCCGGAGGCTTTATTTTCATTCAGCCGGTGCATGAACACCGGCTGGATGAAAATAAAAAACTCCCGTCCCTTAAAAAGATAAGGGACGAGAGTACTATAGATTCCCGCGGTGCCACCCAAATTGACGGAAAAACCGCCCAACTTGATTCCTTAACGCGGACAACGGCACGGGTTACTGATTTACTGTTTAGTAGTTCACCAATGCAGGCTCCGAGGCGAGTTCATCTCCGTCATACAGGCTTTCACCAACCGCCTGCTCTCTAAAATCGACAGCAAAGATTACTATTCCTCATCTACGCCAAAGCTATTGCTTCTAGTTTACCCGAATTGTGGCACTTTAACAACCTTCATTTCACGCCTTCAATAACGTCTTTTACAATTAATTCAGCTTCCGTCGAATCGATAACTTCTTGAATTGTAAAACCCTCAAACACTTCTTTCAATTCAAGTCCTTCAGGAGTCACATTTATTAAAGCACGCTCTGTAATTATTTTATGAACGACTGCTTTACCTGTTAACGGTAGCGAGCACTCTTTTTTAATTTTTGCTGATCCATCCTTTGCAACGTGGTCCATTATAACGATTATTTTGCGAGCGCCATGAACGAGATCCATCGCGCCTCCCATTCCTTTAATCATTTTACCAGGAATCATCCAGTTGGCGAGGTCTCCATTTTCGGAAACCTCCATGGCACCTAGAATGGCAACATCGACATGTCCTCCGCGAATCATCGCAAACGATTCTGCACTGTTAAAGTATGCAGAACCTGGAATTGATGTGACCGTCTCTTTTCCTGCGTTAATCAGGTCCGGATCGACTTCATCGGAGCTCGGATAAGGTCCGATACCTAGTAGTCCATTTTCTGATTGAAGCACGACTGTTTTATCCGGCGAAATATAGTTTGCGACAAGCGTTGGCATACCTATTCCAAGATTGACATAGTTCCCATCTTCGATTTCCTTTTCAGCCCGTCTAGCAATTCTTTCCCTTACATTCACTTCTCCCATATCACACATTCCCCTTTCATTCGCGAGTCGTCAGACGCTCAATTCGTTTTTCCTGTTTAGCTTGTAGAAGTCCTTGCACATAGATACTCGGTGTATGAATTGCTGCAGGATCTAAATCTCCCGTTTCAACGATTTCCTCTACTTCAGCAATCGTGAACTTCCCTGCTGCCGCCATCATCGGATTAAAGTTTTGTGCTGTTTTACTGTAAATCAGATTACCAAATTGATCGGCTGTTGCTGCACGGACAAGTGAAAAGTCTGCGCGCAACGCTTCTTCTAGGACATATTCTTTGCCATCGTAAATCCGAACTTCTTTTCCTTCAGCTACCAATGTACCAACACCGGCCGGCGTGAAAAATGCCGGAATACCAGCTCCGCCTGCACGGATTTTTTCGGCTAACGTTCCTTGGGGCGTTAACTCGACTTCAATTTCACCGGAAAGCACTTGTCGTTCAAATTCTTTATTTTCTCCCACATATGAGCCAATCATTTTCTTAATCTGTTTATTCTTTAGTAGAAGTCCAAGTCCCCATTCATCGACTCCACAGTTATTTGAAATGACAGTAAGGTCTTTTACGCCTTTTTCAACTAGTGCTAAAATGAGCTGTTCAGGAATCCCTACGAGCCCAAATCCACCAACCATTAATGTTGCGCCATCCTCTACCTGTGCAACAGCATCTTTTGCTGACTTATAAATCGGTTTCATTTTACATCCCCCTTTTAAATATTGCTAATTAAGTCACAATTATCTATCCCTTCAATTAAATCATTCTATAGAAGATCTTGCAATGAAAGCATTTAATCAAAATGGTATTAATCATTTCTAAATTTAATAAAAGTGAATTTTCGATGACGTTAATAAACATCCCAATAATGAGATGCCATACTTTCTAGATAAACAGACCGCCTCTGTTCACACTCAAAGCAACTGAAGCTAATGACTTTCTTTATATTCCGACAAGACAAACACCTTATGTTCCATAATTCAAATGTTACTACAATGTAAAACCATGATATAATCAACTGTTAGAGGAGTGAATGAAGTGGATAAATTGAACTTACCATTCCCTACTGAAGGGAAACGATATCATACATGGTCACGACACTTAAAGGATGAATTCGGATTTAAAGTGATGAAAGTTGCACTTGATGCAGGTTTTGATTGCCCCAACCGAGATGGTACGGTCGCTTTCGGTGGCTGTACATTTTGCAGCGTTGCAGGTTCTGGTGATTTTGCCGGAGATCGTGTTGACCCAATCGAGGTCCAATTTGCAGAGATTAGTGAAAGAATGCATAAGAAATGGAAAGACGGCAAATACATGGCTTATTTTCAGGCGTATACAAATACACACGCTCCACTCCCTAAGTTAAAAGAGAAGTTTGAAGCAGCATTGGCGCAAGAAGGTGTTGTCGCATTGTCAATCGCGACGCGTCCAGATTGCTTGCCCGATGATGTTGTGGAGTATTTGGCAGAACTGAATGAACGTACTTATTTGTGGGTTGAACTAGGACTTCAAACCGTCCATGAAAAGACCGCAAATCTTGTCAATCGAGCTCATGATTTCAAATCATACGTAGAAGGTGTCGAGAAACTGCGTAAACATGGCATCAGGGTATGTACCCATATCATTAATGGTTTACCACTTGAAGATTACGATATGATGATGGGAACTGCACGTGAAGTTGCAAAACTTGACGTCCAGGGTATAAAAATTCATCTTTTGCATTTATTAAAAGGGACACCAATGGTAAAGCAATACGAAAAAGGTCAGCTTGAATTTCTAGAAAAGCAGGAGTACATTGATCTTGTAGCTGATCAACTTGAAATCCTCCCTCCTGAAATGATTGTTCACCGTATTACAGGCGATGGTCCGATTGAATTGATGATAGGACCGATGTGGAGTGTCACAAAATGGGAAGTATTAAACGGCATTGACAAAGAACTCGAACGTCGTGATAGCTGGCAAGGGAAACATTACAAAAGGGCGGTCGAATTGATTTGAAGTTGCATCGGATTCTCCCTTTTGCAAGACAATTATTCAAAGATACAGTTCATGTAGGAGAAACCGTTATCGACGCAACGGCTGGGAACGGGAATGATACGCTTTTCCTAGCAGAACATGTCGGTGAAACTGGCCGCGTCTTTGCTTTCGATATACAGCAATCCGCACTCGATTCAACTGCTGAACATTTAGGCGACTTAAAAGAACGGGTCTCACTCATATTGGATAGTCATGCGAACGTTGAAAAGTACGTCGATGGGCAAATTGGTTGTGCGGTCTTCAACCTCGGCTATTTGCCACATAGTCAAGATCTATCGATTGTTACACAATCAGAATCCACAATTCAAGCTATCCACAAGATGCTTGGATTGTTAAAAAAAGGCGGTATAATTGCGATTTCTGTCTATGATGGACATGAAGGCGGCGCTGAAGAACGGGACGCACTTTTAGATTATGTAACAAGTTTGCACCAGGCAGACGTACACGTAATTCGTTACCAGATGATCAATCAACGAAATAACCCTCCATTTTTGATTGCTATGGAAAAAATGAAAGACTTTAAAATAGTTAAACAAGTGGAATAAATAAAAGGTTGCTCTGATTGTTATTAAATCAGTTGCAACCTTTTATTATCTTTAATTAGATATGGAATAGCTGGAAATATTGTATCTTGAGTCACGGCTGTTGATTAACCATAAAATAACTTGATCAAATACTGGGCACTACGTGTAGAATTGCTTTTGGTTCGCTTTGAATTGAACAACTTCTAAACCATTATCGAGAAGTCTTGAAAAGTAGGGATGTGACTTCGTCGCATCCCTATTTACGTGCGCCCAGCATGGGCGCACAGTGTGGCTAGACGTGATGGAGTCACTTCTAGCCACATTTGCTCCTCGGTAATAGTGTCGTAATTATTTCGCCGAAAGCGAGCCGGAAATAGTCCCATGAAAATGGCGATTTACAATCCCTTCTCGCCATTTTTTATGCTAGTTAATGGCTATTCAATACGCGTCATATTAAGTTCAACTATTCACTTTTCATAATCCCGCAAATCGGCAATCGGATCTATCGTTTTCAGGTCTACATTCTCCATAAACTTTATCAGACTCGTGGCTGTTTGTGCTGCACTGCTTAACAAGCCTTTTTCTTTGTAGTCTATAAAACGCCCAAGGAGTGGAAATGCCTCTTCCTTACTTCCCCGAATAGTCTCCTGCATATCGGTATCAATAATGCCCGGCGCGATAGATACAATTCCCACGGGAAACGCCGCACTTTCCTGTTCTAGTGTGATCACGCGCGAAAATTGATCAAGTCCAGCTTTCGTTGTGCAATATGTCCCCCAGCCTTCATAAGCATTGCGGCCCGCTCCGGAAGATATATTCACAATTCGCTTCAATCCTTCACAATCTTTTAATTTCTTAATGAATGCATTTGAAAGAATCATAGGAGCTGTCAAATTGAGCGCTAAAGCACTTGTCATTTCTTCTGCATTCACTGTCCCAATCAACCCTATGGGGTCAACCGTTCCGGCATTATTAACAAGTGTGAATGAAGTAATTTTCTCCGGAGCGGTAAATAAAATTTCATCCATAAGAGTTTCTAGCATATCTGTTTCAGTAAGATCTGCTTCGACAAACTTTACCCCATCCAGTTCCCTTACAGTGCGTGCAATTCCAATAACATAATGTCCCTTAGCACTTAATTGTTTTATAAGTTCATAGCCAATCCCTTTTGACGCACCTGTAACAATATACATATTCATTCATTCCACCCTTTCTGTATACATACTCAACAAAAATTCCATGTTAATCATTTTAAGAAATTTCGAGAAATCAATCTTACTAACAGCTGTCCTATCAGAAATACGAACGAACTAATTATAACTGCCCCATCTCTGCCAACGGGTTTAAACCAACCACCGTCATCAATGAAATTTGAAGCCAACAATAACGATCCTATTCCAGTAACAATATTGACTAAGAAAACATACCTTAATTTTATATTTCTCGATAATAAACCTGTTACTAGAATGAATAATATAGAACCAACAAATAGAAATCTTGCTTCCTCTCGCTTAATATGCTGCCCATATTCATAGTAGTGAAATAGGAAAGATACCGGTATTAATGAAACAATCAACCATAGTATTTTCATGAAACCCCTTATAACTATCCATTCACTCCCCAATCGACAACTCGCTTAAACGCATGATAGCTTCATGCTCTTCAAACGAACTAAACCAACGATAATTATTGTTATCTAAAATTCTATAATGTTTGCTGATCACATTTTGTTGCAATCGAAAATTCCCTTTACAATCAATTTCATTCCACCAAATTCTGCCCCCCATGGATTTATCTCTTGGCCTATCTATTCCGTTATGTGCAAGTGTTTCAATGATTTCTAGTGGTTCATCCCCTAAAACAGACCGCAAAATTTCACTGTCCCTGAATAATGCACAAACCGTAATTACAGTTGTCCAACCCGCTAACGTTCTTCCTTTTTCGATTTGAATAAGTGTCTTTTTTGAAATACCTATAATGTCTGCCATTTTCTCTTGTGAATAACTTTTTTCCAACCGAATTAGTCTCATTTTTATTGAAATAATTTCTATTACCTGCCCTTTATTCATCATTTCCACCTCCTAGGTTACTAATTACACCAATTGGTGTAATTTTACACCCGAATTTATTATATAGCAAATATATGCAAACAAAAATAGGGCTATCTATATAAACTGTAACTCAATTGGAGGTACAGTTTATATACTAGCCCTTATCATATTTACACGTTCAAATTATGTTTTTGACGTAAAAATACACTTATTCGATAATAGATAATTTAACGGTTTTGCGTCCCCATTTAAATGCTTCGCTCTTTGTAGGAATGAAGACATCGATTTTATTCCCTTTGATGGCACTGCCAATATCACCTGCGATTGCATATCCATATCCTTCGACAAAAACTTTTGTACCGAGCTCTATAACATTCGGATCAACTGCAATCACCTTCAGATTTGAATTTTCTCTTAAGTTAATACCTGTTTTCGTTATACCGGAACAACCGCTACAATAAGCTGTATAAGCAGTTGCTGTTACGGTGAACTCTTTGACGACATTAGTGGCAGCTGAACGCGATACAATCTTTGAAGTAGGCTTTTCTGCAGCTGCGGTTGATTCCCCACTTGCCTTCGCATTTGAATCAATAATTATTTCTTGATTTGGAGATATTATATTCGACTGTAAATTATTACTTGATTTAATATTTGCGACTGTTGTATTATGCATTCTAGAAATATTGAAAAGCGTGTCTCCCTTTTTAACTGTATAGTTTGAAATTGATGTAGACTCCTTCTTTGTTTCATTTAACATTTTGGGTGTTTGGTATAGCGTATCTCCGATTCTAACTATATCTGTTTGAGATGATGCATAAACCGCCTGTGCTCCACCAACCAATAAAGCGATTGTCAATACTTGTGCCAAAAGATAGTTTTTCATTTACTCGTCTCCTTGTTTTGTATTCTAAGGTGTCAGCTTCCCCACCTTGTATTACAAGAACGTTACAACGAGTTATCTTTTTCATTACAAATAACCAAAAAAGCCCATTAAATTATTTCTCTAGAATCGAAGCGGTTTATAACCAGAATCAACATTTCTCTTATTGTAGTTAATCAAGGTGCGATACTACGTAACTTAGCAACTCACAAAAAAGCCATTATCCCAATTGGAATAATGGCCTTTTGTTATTTAAGTATTTTTATTTTCACGTTTTTTCGGCCCCATTTAAACGCTTCGCTTTTTGTCGGATAGAACACATCGATTTTATTTCCTTTGATGGCGCTTCCTGTATCGCCGGCGACTGCGTAACCGTAACCTTCTACATATACTTTTGTTCCGAGTTTAATGACTTTCGGATCGACAGCAATTACTTTCAAGTGTGGATTACTTTTCAGGTTAATACCTGTTTTTGTAATCCCCGAACATCCATTACAACTCGCAGTAAAAGCACTTGCTGAAACCGTGAATTCTTTAACTACATTATCGGAGTCTGACCGAGATGGTGTTTTTTTAGTGGATTTGACTGCTTTTTTGGGTGTAGCTTTCTTCTTAACTACTTTCCCTGCGGAAATGACTTTCAGTTTCATATTCGGGTGTATTGTGTTTGACTTGAGGTTATTCCATGATTTCAACTTAGAAACAGATACATTATGAACCTTGGCAATTTTATATAACGAATCGCCTTTCTTCACTGTGTAATTTGAAGATGCTGCCATGCTTTCTTGAGCACCGCTGACTAGCAATGCCATCGTAAGAACGAGTGTCAATAGAAGTTTTCTCAATTTTTCTACTCCCTGCTATTTAGTCTATAATTAATACTAACAATCGTTTATTACAAGAACATTACATTTAGCTACCTTTAGCGTTACAAAAACAGGACACATATTACAAACAAAGAGAGGTATGTAATGAAAAAAATATCTATTCGTAATGCGACAAGAAATGACACCAAAGCTGTTACTGAACTACTCGTGAAAAGTCACTGGTTCACATATGATAGGCTATATTCCAAAGATTATATTAAAAAATTGATTAAACAATATTACAACGTGCAACGTATTGAACAGGAAATCGTCTCAATTAGTAATGAGTGGCACGGTTACTTTATAGCTGAAATGAACGGGAAGATTGTCGGAGCAATCGCTGGCGGTATGACGAATAGTAATTCTGGCGAAATATATGTCTTTTATTTGGATCCTGAAATGCGTGGAATGGGAATTGGTACACGTCTACTGGATTTTGCCACTAAAATACAAAAGCATTCATATGGGGCAAGCGAGCAGTGGGTTTCTGTCGCAAAAGGAAACGATTACGGCATCCCTTTTTATGAGGCACGCGGATTCATCTTTCAATACGAAGAGCTTGCATATGGTACATCCGTAGAAGATCAAGATATATCATTGAAGTATAAGCGATACATAAAATAAAGTTAGGTGAATGCGATGACAACTATAATAGGATATATCTTGGAAATGATTCCTTATTTACTAATTGCTTTGCCCTTCATACTGTTTTTTCGGATTGTTTACAATAAATTCCATGGTTCCGAGAAAATTAATGGGTTCCACGAAACCGGTGTCGTTGTCTTTCTTTTATTCATGACTGCGGTATTATCTCAAACAATCCTAACCTTTCTCTACACAGGACCAGTTGTTACACGTACTTTTTCAAATTTAAATCTAATACCTTTCAGAGTTTTCCAGGATAATTATTATGCCATTACAGAATTAAACTTTTGGCAGCCGTTCATCATTAATTTTTTGGGTAATATATGTATCTTTGTGCCAATCGGCTTTATGGTTCCATTATTATGGATCAGGTTCAACCAATTTTGGAAAGTTGCACTTGTCGGTTTCCTTCTCTCTCTTTTTATAGAGACAACTCAATTATTTCAGGCTCGAAGCAGTGATATCGATGATTTATGGTTGAATACAGTAGGTAGCATACTTGGTTACAGTGCCTACCGTATTGTTAGAAAATATTCCCCTGCATTTGTCCGTCTTTATAAAAAATAAAAATATCGAACGTAATATATTGCATATCTTCCAACCAGCTTCAATTTATTGTATACTAGAGAAGCGACGACAAATACAGGATGGTGATTCACAATGCCGGTACCGACAAATCATGCAATGCCGCTTCGAGTTTCAGCGAAAGAAAATGCATTTAACCAATTACAGCAATGGATTATTGATGGTACTTTACATCCAGGTGAAAAGCTGAATGATACAGAACTCGCTCAGGCTTTGGGCGTAAGCAGGACACCTATCCGGGAATCCCTGCAACTGCTTGAAGTACAGGGATTTGTGAAGATGTACCCTGGTAAAGCAACGCAAGTGACAGAAGTGGAAAAAGACTCCATCACAGACCTTTTACCACCGCTTGCCGCGTTACAAGCATTATCCGCTGAATTGGCAATTCCCCAGCTAACAGAAGAGACGATTAACTTACTTGATAGCACGAATAGAAGATTCGCTCGTGCAGTCTATACGGAAGATTATTTTGCAGCATTGAAAATCGACGAAGAGTTCCACCAGATCATCGTTGATGTAGCGAATAATTCATACATCACAACAATGGTAGCATCACTTCAAGCACACGTCAGACGATTATTCTTCCATAA
Source organism: Sporosarcina sp. Y838 (assembly GCF_056786515.1). Classification (NCBI taxonomy): domain Bacteria; kingdom Bacillati; phylum Bacillota; class Bacilli; order Caryophanales; family Caryophanaceae; genus Sporosarcina; species Sporosarcina sp. Y838. The sequence continues at coordinate 204,514 of NZ_JBXCJD010000005.1, forward strand.
CTCGATTATTTTGACTGAAAAGTCGATTGATGAGCATGATTTAATCATCAATTCAATGAAAGAACGAGATGCTTTGGCAGTTTCCTCTATTATGCGTGGAAATTGGTTACGTGCAATCGAGGAATTTCATTCTATAAAATCCGAATAAATGTAAAAGGTTGTACAATAAATGACGTTGGTGAAAGAAAACCCCCATCCCTTTTAAAGGAGATGAGGAGGATCTTCACTAACGTCATTTTTTATAAATATATGGGACAAAGTAATCCTGCAACCCGCTGATTTCCGTTCCGAGCGGACGCTTTCCGCGGGCACGGCCTCAGCCTCCTCGTCGCGAAGATCGCGCTCCTGTGGGGTCTTCGGCTCGCGCTGTTCCCGCAGGAGTCGCCGCTCTGCACTCCAATAAGCTAGAAAGTGTAGGAGTCATAAGTTCAATATAAATAGAAGACAAGTGAGATTCCCTGTAGAATAAAAGTCGACTAAAACCATCATCCAGGAGGGAATTCACTTGTCATATTCTAATAGTATTAAATCTTTGCTTGATATTCAAGACGAAAACATTAATGTTGACGAAAATTGTGTAAAAGAAGGAACCTATAAAGGAAAAAGGTGTAAATACATTTCCGGGAAGTTAACCTATACTCCCACACATTGCGTGAAATGCGGTGTGAAAAATACCGACTTTACATTCTATAAAAACGGGACACAATTATCCAGCGTAGAATATAAGTATTACTCATTGTTTGGACAACGTACAGGACAAAGTATTGTAGACGAGATGTTGGATTATGATCCTGCACTAAAAGAGAACTATGAACTTTATCAAGAGATAATGGAATTCATGTCAAATAAGAACTTCCCGGCACTATCGTCTTGTTTGACAACACCTGTTTCACCTTTTATTTCAAATTATATGAGAACGAATTTAAATACGTTGAGAAAACATCTTCCGTTTATAGAAAATAGTTTTATTTACCCCTATAATAACGGAAGAATTGAGGGGAATAACAATAAGATTAAAGTATTGAATCGTGTCGCCTATGGATATAGAAACTTCCAGAACTACAGAAAACGAATCCTATTACACTTTAAGTTAAAACCATCGGTTAAACAGCAAAAACAAGGACAATCCCATTTTGAAGCTGCATAACATTTATGTGGGTTTTATAGGTTTGAAATTCATTTGTCTATTTTCGTGTCCTATACAAGTGCAATAGTAGTTGTTTGGAGTGCAAGATGGCGACTCCAGCGGGAACAGCACGAGCTGAAGACCCCACAGGAGCGTGCTTTTCGCGACGAGGAGGCTGAAGCCGTGCCCGCGGAAAGCGTCCATCTGGAACGGAAAACAACGGGATACATGGAGGCCTATATGAAAAAGGACTATCCTAAAAAATCAGCTTTACTGACTTCTTGGATAGCCCTACAATAACCAAATTATGGTTGGCTACTATTCTTCGCCAACGTCATTTGACAAAGAACCATGTAAAAAGCCGGCCCTCAATGAGGACCGACTTTTTATTATGCTTCTGTTATCGTTTTTTTCTGTATGCGTGCAATTATTCCAGTTATTAATATGACTATGAAAACCGGTAGTAACCAGCCAAGTCCTTGACTATAGAAAGGAAGCACTTGTTCATAAAATGATACAATTGGCGCTAACCAACCAAAATAATCTATTTCCAGTGAAGTACAAAGTGTTTTGAATCCATCAATTACACTAATCATAAATGCTACGACCGTAGCTGATACATAAACCATACGTGAATGGTTGAATAATGGTGATAAGAACGTAAGGATCATTAATACAACCGCGAGCGGATACAAAAACATCAAAACTGGAATTGAATAAGTAATGATATTTGCCAATCCAAAATTCGCAATAACAAAACAGAATGTTGAGAAGAAAATTACGAATGCTTTGTAGCTGATTTTCGGTAGAATTGTATTGAAATATTCACCACATGCTGTGATCAATCCGATACTCGTGGTCAAACATGCGAGAATGATTACAACAGCGAGCATAACTAATCCAAATGTCCCTAAGTAATGAGAAGATGCGCCACTCAAGACTGGGCCACCTGTGTCTAGCAGACCAAATAATTCCGTGCTTGTCGCCCCTAAGTAAGCAATCCCTACATAGATAAGACCAAGAAACGCTGTCGCAATCGCTCCTGTTTTGGCTGTAGCTAGTAAAATATCACGCTTACTTGTCACACCCATCGCACGGATTGCGTTAATGACGATGATTCCGAAGACGAGTGAAGCGAGTGCGTCCATAGTGTTATAGCCTTCCATTACTCCCTTTACTAATGCGCCACTTGTATAATCGCCTTGCGGGGGCTGAATTACACCCATTGGTTTTATAATAACCATGGCCAACAAAGCCATCAGCAGAACGATGAGTGCTGGTGAAAGGATTTTACCAACCCGATCAACAATTTTCGCGGGATTTAATGATAACCATAATGTTAGACCGAAGAATAACAAAGTAAAGATGATTGAACCAATCTGAATATAATCCTCGCTAATAAATGGAGCGATTCCGATATCAAATGCAACTGCACCAGTACGTGGAGCTGCGAAGAGCGGACCAATTGTTAAATAGAGAAGTGATGTGAAAATAATTGCATAAACTGGATGAATCCGACTTGCTAGTTGTTGTAGATTTTGGCTTCCTGAGAAGCCCATCGCTAGGATACCGAGAAATGGAAGCCCAACGCCAGTAATCAAAAACCCGATTACAGCCGGCCACATGTTCGTTCCAGCGTATTGTCCAAGCTGTGCTGGGAAAATAAGGTTCCCTGCTCCGAAAAATAGTGCGAATAGCATCAAGCCGATGGCAAGATACGATGAAAATGATAACTGCTTTTGCATAATTCTAGTTCCCCCTCGATGTTAGCGTCCATTTTATGTATGCAATATATTGCTAAAATAATAATACGCTTATTTCTTCCTAAATGCAATATATCACTTTAAGTTAATTAAAGATACCTGTTGTAGCTCATAACAGCAACAGGTATCTTTTTACAACTCTAAATATTCCCTTTTATCCTTAAGAACGTCATCAGTCTACCCTTTTCTGGAACCCTTATTCAACTTTAGTCCGAGATCTAAATTAACTCATGTAGCAATCTCGAAAATGCGCAACGCCCTGACAAATAACGATTTCGTCCGAAGCATTAATTACAATCCTGATTCCGTAGAAAGTTAACTTCACCTAAGCTACTCAATGGGTTACTTAATCAAAAACTCTGCTTGACTATGCCCTTCTTTCGACTTTTTCACTTCAAGAATCGCAGGGAATGCCGCTTTCAGTTCTTCAACGTGAGAAATGACACCAATCATGCGCCCTGACTTTTGCAGGTCAATTAGCGTATCAATCGCTTTGTTCAGTGACTCTTCATCAAGTGAACCGAATCCTTCATCAATGAACATCGTATCGATTGAAACCGATCCTTGGAAGCTTTGAATGACATCCGCCATACCTAATGCCAAGCAGAGAGATGCATTGAACTTTTCACCGCCTGACAGTGTCTTCACATCCCGCGTTTGCCCTGTATAAGCATCGTAAACGTCAAGACCTAGCCCACTTTGCCTGCCTCTCACTTCCTGCCTATCACTTCTGATTAAGGCAAATTGGCCATTCGACATTTCTTTCAACCGTTCATTCGCAGATTGAATGATTCGTTCCAAGTATTCAATTTGAATATAGCGTTCGAATGATAGCTTCAATCCGTTCTGTCCTCTAACAACATCGTAAAGGTCAGTAATTTTTCCGTATATCCGCTCAAGTTCAATCACTTTTGCAGACGATTCCACAAGTTTCGCTTTCAAACCAAATGCAATCTTTTCATATTCCGATGATGCATTGTAATCAGTAAGGGCTGATTCATAACCATTTTTTAATTCAGTCACTTTTATTTCCAGGGTAGCTAGATCCGTCATTTCTTTTCCTTCGAGCATCAATCGTAACTCAGCTACAGTTTCGCGCAAAGTATGAAGCCGCTGTTTAAACTCCACAACTTGTTCCTTCAATGAATTACGGTCTGCTTCAGTCATTTTTGACTCACGATAAGCCTGTTCAGTCGGAAACGCCGATTTCTGTAATACTTCTTTGAATCTATTTTCGGCATGGTTTCTCTTCTCTTCTATTTCCTCTAAAGATTTTACTGCATGAATTTCAGAGGATTTTGCCGTTGTCAGTTGTTGTATTGCTTCTTCACGTACTTTCTGCACCGTTTCCCAAGCACGGTCCAACTCCGATTTACTCTTTTCTGTTTCGAGAATTCGCTGCTGTAAAAGAGAATGGATGCGGACGTCTTCCGGGATTGTCTGTACTGTCGATTGCAAAACGGCTAATTGAGTATTGTAAGAAGATTGCTGTTGAAACAATGTAAGTGCCATCTCAGATTTAGTTGTCACGAATCGCGTGGCAATTATTTCTTGCTTTTTTGCTTTCTCTTTTAGTTCAACCAGTAGTTTCCTTTCATTACGAAGAACAGCTACTTCTCTTTCTAAATTTACTCTGGACTCATGCAGATTATTTTCATCTACTTCTATTGTAAGCCGTTTCATTTCCAATTCTATGCCATTTCTCTGTTCGACTGCATTTTGATAGGTGATTGTCGTATTTCGGAATTGCCCCTCGACTTCTGTTAACCGAGCTTTTTCCGACTCAAGCTGTTCCCTTGATACGACCACTTCAATTGTTTTATGCGATTTGACGGGATGATGTTCGCTTCCACACACCGGGCACGATTCCCCGTCTATAAGTGACTCTGCCAACATCGCTGCCTGGTTATCCAACCACAGTTGTTCCACTGCATCATATTCCGATTTACACGTCTTATAATTCGTTTCTTGGACGCTCTTTTCTTTTTCCAATACATTCACCCGATTTTGCATGGCGATGAATTCATCCAGCACTTTACATTTTTCATTCACTTCATTTAGTTGATCAATACGTTCATCATACATAACAAGCCTTTTTTCAAAGTTATCGATTTCTAGTTTCAAACTGTCAAGCTTAACATTTTCTTCTTCTGTTTTCCCAACCAATGCAGCGAGCTCTTTTTCTAAACGAATGTTTTCTTTTTTCAGTACATCTAAAGCCTCTTCTTTAGCCGCTAAACTTGCAACTGCCGGAAGATAGTCATTTAATCGAGTCAAGTTTTCAGCCAGTTTTTCACGTTGCACTTTTCTTCCTTCTTCAACATGAAATTGGTGTTTAGCATCTTCCATCTTTTCTGCTGCAACCTGCACTGCTTGCTTGGCTATCTTAAATTCATTTGATTTGGTTACAGCTTCCGCTTTCAATGAGAGAAACTGCATCTCGATTTCACCAATGGAAACAGCCCGTTCCGCATTGACTATCTGGTGCTCTTTACGCTCCATAATTGGCAATTGTTCTATTAACCCATTTAAATTCGACTCTTTTTGCTGCAGTTCAACGAAGCGTTCATTCATGCTTTTCGCAGCGTGATACATTTCTTGCATTTTTGTATGCTTCAAATATGCGTCATCATAGCTTTTTTTAACGATAACTGTATTTTCTTGATAAAATGTGAGTTCCTCTTCCAATCCTAGTACGACTTGGTTCACGTTATAATATTCATTTGCCAAGACAGTAAAAACTGAGGATTCCCGTTCCGGCAGTAAGGATGTTATTTGACCAATATGCCCTTCGCTTAATTGCATTTCTTTGGTAAGCGTCGCCTGTGCACCGTCTTTCTGCCCTTTCAACTGCTCCACAATTTCACGGTACTGATCCGTCTTGAATATTTTACGCATAATTGTTTCTTTGTTTTCTGTATCAGATGTCAGAAATTTCCGGAACTCTCCTTGAGGCAACATAACAATCTGACTGAATTGCGCCTGTGTGAAACCAATCAGTTCTTCCGCCTTTTTGTTGATTTCAGAAACGATTTGCCTATCGACCAGCGGTACTTCCCCGTTTACCGTAAGTTCATAAAACTCGCTGCGCGCAGCCGTTTCGGACTTGTTTCCTTTTTTCAGATAAGGGATTTGACGCATGATACGGTACTTCTTGTTATGTATCTCAAATGTCAGCTCGACGGCTGTCTGGACTGTATCGTCAGCAAAGTCGCTTCGCATCGCCCGGATATCCGTCCGGTCTTCTCCACTCGCCTGGCCGTACAATGCAAAACAAATTCCATCGAATATCGTCGTTTTCCCAGCCCCGGTCGCACCTGAAATGACGAATAGCCGATTGTCTTTCAATTCCCTAAAATCGACTGTTTCCGTCCCTTTATACGGACCGAACGCTGTCATCGTCAATTGAATAGGTCTCAAAGTCCCGTCCCCTCCTTCTGCATAACTTCATGGAGAACTTGCGCAAACAATTCTTCCGTTTCCGCATCTGCCGCCTCGCCTTTCATTTCTTCGTAAAATGCTTTAAATAATGTTAAATCATCGTGTTTACCATGTTCCGTCCTCTGTTGTTCGTCCACTCTATTCGCAGTCAGCTTGACCATTTTACGCTCAACATGCATCGCATTCGGATAGACCGAACGAACTTTTTCCATTGGAAATAAAACCGGCGTTTCATCCAGCAATTTCACGAAAACATAATCCTCACTTATAGGATGCAATAAGATATCTTCCATCGTACCTTCGACCGTCCGCATATCATGTTCCGGTTTCAACTCACGTTTTTCAATAATGGTGTGTCCATCAGCGTCCATATCGACAATGAAAAAACCTTTTTTATGATGTTCTTCTGAAATCGAATATTTCATCGGCGAACCTGCAAAACGGACTGACTCATTCAATACATAATGCGCCTGATGCAAATGACCAAGTGCCGTGTAATGGAACGGTTCAAAAAGATGTGCCGATACGTATTCCGCACCGCCAATCGCGAGTGGCCGTTCCGAATCACTTGTGTTGTCTTCGCTTTCTCCATGAGGTGTTACAAACGCATGTCCAACAAAAACGTGTCGCGCACTATTTGACATCTGGGAGCGAATCCCTTCTATCACTTTTTTCATCGCGTCATTATGATTCGCAATCGTTTCATCTCCATGTATATGTTTCACGACGGAAGGATCTGCAAATGGAACCAGGTGAAAATGGACTTCGCCGAATTCATCCGTCAAAACGACCGGCTCAATAACTTTCGTCAGTTGACCGGCTATATGATAACCGTTTGCTCGCATCAATCCGCTGCCAAAATGGAGACGCCCAGGACTATCATGGTTACCGCTAATAGCGAGGACCGGCGTCCCTAGTTCTATGGTGATTCGTTCGAGCACTTCATCGAGCAACGCAATGGCTTCTGTTGGCGGTACTGCCCGGTCATACAAATCCCCTGCGATGACGACCGCATCGGGCTTCTCCTCTATGATTGCCTCTATAAATTGGTCAAGAACATACCGTTGTCCGTCTGTCATGTAAATGCCTTGAACAAGCTTACCTAAATGCCAGTCTGCAGTATGGAAAAACTTCACTGTCATTTCCCCTTTCAATGATCTTTTCTACTACTTTACAGGACAAACCGAGAAAAATGAAACATGCATTCCTTTTTTCAATTCCAAAATTAAGGTTGACCTCCCAATTTTTCTATGCTTATATTAGAGATGAATCCAATTTCATAAGATCCACCGCTAGGGGTGCTCTAACAGAGCTGAGAGAGGCATGTGTCTTGACCCTTATAACTTGAACTGGTTAATACCAGCGTAAGGAAGAGGTGCTGACACAATATTTCTGCCAGTCTGTTTTTGCAGATACAATTGACAGTCTACAACCCACTTCTTTTTCAAGGAGTGGTTTTTTTGGTTGGCTATCAATTTTAGGGAGTGTTGGAGAGATGAAGTTTACTGACCGCTTACTGGAAAAAATAACACCAATTTGGAGACAGAATCACAGCCATCCGTTCGTTCAAGGGATTGGCAATGGTACCCTAGACCCCGATAAATTTAGATTCTACATGGTACAAGATTATTTATATTTGATTGATTATGCAAAAGTTTTTGCAATTGGTGCTGTAAAAGCCGACGACTTGGAAACAATGGGCAAGTTCGCTACGCTACTTGATGGCACACTGAATACAGAAATGGCACTACATCGTAGTTATGCGCTCCGGTTCGGTATTTCTGAACATGAACTAGAAAATGCAAAGCCCTCTCCTATCGTGCTTGCCTATACGCACTACATGTTACATGTCAGCCAAAACGGTACTGTCGCCGAAGTTATGGCTGCACTTCTTCCATGCGCGTGGAGTTACTGGGAAATAGGTAAAGAGCTAAATGCGATTCCAGGTGCAGCTGAACATCCGTTATACGGTGATTGGATACGCATGTATTCGTCCGAAGATTTCGGCGACCTCGCAATCTGGTGTATCGATTTGATGAATAAATCTGCAGAAGGAAAACCTGAACATGAACTATTAAAGCTCGAAGAAATCTTCCTTAATACAACTCGCTATGAATATATGTTTTGGGATATGGCCAATACGAAACAGATGTGGCCCGAGGTTGAAAACTCCAATGTTATCGTTTGACAATGTATCATTCGCTTATCATTCAAGCAACAACATACTGGAAAATCTATCATTTAATGTACTACCCGGTGAATTCATTTCAATAATCGGGGTTAGTGGTTCCGGTAAAAGTACCATCTTCCGACTTGTAACAGGATTAGATGAACCTACTTCTGGCACCATTTCACTCGATGGGGTTCAAAACAACCGCCGCCTTGGTAGCGTCGGTTATATGCCGCAGCAGGATTTGCTTCTGCCTTGGCGCACGATTTTAGAAAATGCATGTCTCCCACTTGAACTAAAAGGGATGAAACAGCAGTCTGCAAGCAATCAGGTATTACCGTTATTAAAGGAGTTCGGTCTTGGCGGTACAGAAAAAAAATATCCGACAGAACTTTCTGGCGGGATGAAACAGCGAGTCGCTTTTTTGCGCGCTGTCCTTTCCGGAAATGCCCTTCTCCTGCTGGATGAACCCTTTTCTGCATTAGATGCGATAACTAAGTTATCAATGCAAGAGTGGCTAATTGATCAATGGAAGATACATCAATCTACTGTGTTATTCATTACACATGACGTTGAAGAAGCGCTATTTTTATCAGACCGTATTTTCCTGTTAAGAAATGAGCCGGTGACTTCATTCGAAGAAATCAGAGTTCCACTTGAAAGGCCTAGAACAAGAAGTGATTTACATCGAACGGATTTGCTTGAGCTAAAGGAACAATTGCTAAATACGCTACGTAGGGAGGTAATGCAATGAAAAACATTACCCCCCTTCTGATCATTGCATTATTCGGTAGCATCTGGGAGCTAGGTGCAAGACTTTACGATAAACCATTCATCTTGCCTTCTCCTATTCAAATTTTAATCCGTTTTTGGGAGCTAAAAGAAATACTGTTGTTAAAGCACTTACCGATGACTTTGCTAACAATTATCATCGGACTAGCCATTTCAATTATTTCAGGAGTTGCAATCGCCGTTTGGATGTCTTCCAGTCCCAGAGTTCGAAAAGCGCTCTATCCGATTTTAATAGCTTCACAAATGATTCCTATTATTGCACTTGCACCTATTTTTGTACTCTGGTTCGGATACACAATTTGGAGTAAAGTCGCAGTTACAGTACTCATCACCTTTTTCCCGATTACTGTAAATACATACGACGGGCTATCTTCTGGAAGTAAAGAAATGCGCGAGCTTTTTTTAACAATGGGCGCAAAAAAACAGGATATTTTCTTGAAATATTCTGTTCCCACTGCCCTACCCCACTTCTTTTCAGGATTGAAGATTGCCGTTACACTGAGTGTGATTGGCGCAGCAATCGGGGAATGGCTCGGGGCGCAGGCTGGTCTTGGATACTTTAGTCGCCGAATGATGACGCAGTTCGATGGTGCAGCTGTATTTGCACCTATTCTTGTACTGACCCTCGTTGGAATTACATTTTTCATGGGAATCACATTCATTGAAAATCGACTGTTAAAATGGAGGACTAAAAATTGAGGAAAATCATATTATCCCTATCATGCATCGCACTTATTTTACTGCTGAGCGCTTGTAATGCAGAAAAAGACAATAAAGTAAGCATCATGCTCGACTGGTATCCAAATGCAGTTCACAGTTTCTTGTATGTCGCACAGGAAAAAGGCTATTTTAAAGAAGAAGGAATTGAAGTTGATATTCAATTTCCTGCAAATCCAACAGATCCCATTAATCTTGCAGCCGCTAGTAAAGTAACTATGGGAATCACCTATCAACCGGATGTCATTATTGCAAAATCCGAGCAGAACATAGATGTTAAATCGGTCGGAGCCCTAGTCCGATCTCCGCTTAATCATGTCGCATTTTTAAAAGAAACCGGGATTAAAACACCTAAAGATTTAGAGGGGAAGACAATTGGTTATACAGGGATTCCACTGAACGAAGCCATTCTCCAAACAGTGATGGAAGCGGACGGAGCCGATTATAATAAAACGAAAATGGTAGATGTAGGATTTGAATTGAATTCATCACTCGTTTCGAAAAGTGCAGAAGCTGTAATTGGTGCATACATCAATCATGAAGTACCCCTGCTCGAATTTGAAGGTTACCCAACTGGGGTGATGGATCCTACAGATTACGGCGTACCCTCGTTTTATGAGCTTGTTGTCGTAACGAGTGATGATACATGGGAGAAAGATCAGAAGAACATTGAAGCATTTTGGCGAGCTTCCGCAAGAGCGTTTGATGATATTGAAAAAGATCCTGAAGCAGCACTATCGATTCTATTGAAAAATCAGGATACAGCCAATTTCCCACTCGTAGAAGAGGTTGAAAAAGAATCTCTGTCAATTCTACTGCCCAAAATGAAAGCTCCTCATACATTTGGGGAACAAGATGAAGAAACATGGAAAGTAACTGCCGAATGGATGAAGGAATATGGATTATTAAAGAAAGATGTAAATCTAGATGGTATTTTTATTAATCTAAAATGACAAAAGCGGCCTGAACTTTCCATTTGAAAGTTCAGGCCGCTTTGTAGTCTATTGGTCATTCAAACCATTAAAAATCATGTCCGTGTTCCATTTCAACATTTTTATATACGTATCCCCATCTTCACCTGGTTTCCCTAAGGAATCTGTAAATATTTTCCCTTTAATTGGCACATTAGTTTCGCGAGATACCATTTCCATGCTTCGGGGATCGACACTCGTTTCTAAAAATAAGCCCCGAGCATTTTCGCTTTTAATTGTAGAAATGATATTTGTCAGCTGTTCAGGAGTTCCTTCATGATGTGAATTGATTTCCCAAATGTAAGCCGCACTAAAATCATACGCATCTGAGAAATACTTGAACGCACCTTCGCTAGTTACGAGTATACGGTGTTCTTTAGGAATTTCATTCATTTTTTGTATAATCTCTTCATGAAGGGCTTGAAGTTCAGCACTATAAGCATCCGCATTAGCATCATACTTAGCCGCATTATCTGGGTCTAATTTCTTCAATGCGTCACGGACATTCTCTGTGTACTTTATGCCATTTCGTACATCGAGCCAAGCATGGGGATCTTCTTCCCCTTTATGGTCCTCCGAATTGAGGAGCATCGGCTTAACTCCTTCACTTACACGATATACTGGCGCATCAACGCCAGACTTCCCGGCCGTTTCCATCAATTTAGTAAACCATGCATTTCCTTCTTCTAAATTTAGCCCATTATAAAAAACAACATCCGCATCTGTCGTCAAAACGACATCTTCCGGAAGTGGATCGTATTGGTGTGGGTCTGATCCAATCGGCGCCAGACTTCGAACATCAACCAAGTCTCCTCCGACATTTTTTACAATATCGTAGATAATTGAATACGTTGCAACAACCTGCAGTTTTTCACCCTTCTCTTTTGGAGCAGACGTACCTTGGCCACATGCCGACAAAAAGACTCCTACAACAATCATCGCAACCAGCATAATATTTTTTTTCATAAAAAAACTTTCCCCCTATTTTGAATTTGCATTTAAGAAACTGCTGATTTTTGTTTATTTGTTCGAATAGCCCGCCACAATAGTCCTTGTTTCGGTGAAAATATAAACGCCGTAAAAAATAATGCAGTTGCGACGAGTACAATCGTTGCGCCAGAAGCGAGATTGTACGTAAAACTCAAATACAAACCGATGACCGCTGAAATCGTTCCACATATTGCTGATAAGAAGATCATTGAAGATAGTCGGTCAGTCAATAAATAAGCTGTAGAAGCAGGTGTAATGAGCATCGCAACTACTAAAATGATGCCCACTGTTTGTAACGATGCAACAGTGACAAGTGTTAGCAAAACCATTAAAAAGTAATGAATCATTTTAGTCGGAAGTCCATATGCCTGAGACATAATCGGGTCAAACGAGCTGACAAGCAATTCTTTATAAAATAAAAACACACTTAACAAAACGAAAATACCAACAACAAGTGTCATCCACATATCAGAAGGTCTAACCGCCAACACATTCCCAAAGAGGATATGATACAAATCCGTGCTGCTCTTTAGAAAAGTGATTAGAATAATCCCAGTAGCAAATGCTGCTGTAAACATGATGCCTATTGCTGAATCATTTTTGATACGGCTATTCTGGTTGATGAAACCGATACCTACAGCCGTTAAAATACCTGTTATTACTGCCCCGATAAAGAAATTGATGCCCAGCATAAAGGAAATTGCGACACCAGGTAATACAGCATGAGATATCGCATCCCCCATGAGGGCCATTCCTCTTAATATAATAAAGCAACCAATAACGCCACTAATGATACCAACCATCACAGATGTAATGAGCGCTTTTTGCAGAAAACCATATTGCATGACAGCTTCAAAGAAATGAATCATTTCGCCATCACCTCATCAAGGAATGATAATTGTCCGCCGTACGCTTTTGAAATCATTTTAGGCGTAAATACCTCTTTGACACTGCCCTTCGCAATTAACTCTTTGTTTAATAACAGCAGTTCATCAAAATACTTTTCCGCTTTATTCAAATCATGGTGAACAACAATGATCGTTTTCCCTTCATCTCGTAACTCTTTTAAAATCTTCACAATCATCTCTTCACTCGTAGCATCAATCCCTACAAATGGTTCATCGAGTAAAAACAAATCCGCCTGCTGAGCAAGTGCTCTGGCCAAGAAAACACGCTGCTGCTGGCCGCCAGATAACTCTCCAATTTGCCGATTCTGAAACTCTTTCATATCTACCTTTTCAAGACATTTCAGAGCCAATTCTCTCTCTTTCCGACCGGGTCTTTTCAATAGTCCAACTGTTGGATACGTACCAATTAGAACCGTATCTTTTACAGTAATAGGGAAATCCCAATCAATTGTACTGCGTTGCGGAACGTATGCAATTCGTTTCCGTACGTCTTTCAACGTGGAGCCAAGGATTGTAATATCACCTTTATCTTTTGAAATCAAATTTAGTAATACTTTAAGCAAAGTGGACTTCCCTGCTCCATTCGGTCCAATGATCCCAACTGATTTCCCCTCGGTTATCGTAAATCCAATATCATGTAACACTTCTTTTCCGAAATACGACACATGCAAATTCGAAACTATTATTGCATCTTTCATATTTACACACCTCCATATATCTATATATATATGCAAAAGTTTCCTTAAGGCAACTTTTATAGTAAATTTTTTTTGCCCTAGGAAAACTTTATGGTTAAAAAAATGAACCTCACTTTTGTTTCCCTAAGGAAACTTATTATCTTCATAATAAGTTATAACAGATTAAATGTAAAGTATTAGTTTAGCAATTATTTACACTGTCAAAAAAAGAGGATACCATTTTCATGGCATCCTCTTTTTTCACGTTTAGTAAAGTCTTATATATCTTCCAATAAAATAATTTCACCAGTTACTGCATCTACCGCTTCTGCCGCATCAAGCAAACCGCATAGAATATACTTACCTGTGATTTCATCATAGACATATGTAGGGTCAAGTGTAATATAGGAAACCATTTTTTCGAAAGCTTCTTCATGTGTCACTACAGCATCTTCTGCAGGTGAAAATGCATCAAACATTTCGGACATCGATCCATTATCAAAATAATTTAGTACCGCCATCGTTTCCGGGTTCATGAATACTACTACTTTCCGATTGAAAGACGTTGAATCTAATTCAATAAATTTACAGTGTGCTTCGATGAGCTTTTCTTGAAGCTGAATTTTGGATAGCGTCCATTTTCCAGTGTCATTAGGATATTCTGTCCGCAAGACATCACGAACGATATGTTTGCTACGTTCAATTTGTTCATCTGACAACGTCAGTTTATCAAATGCACCAACGTTTCTGAATGCATCTTCTACGCTTGCGTCATTAAAAAATGTGATTTCTTCCCGATTGATAGGCTCTTCCAACGGCTTGTCCCATTCAATTATTTCTTCAATTTTCACTTCAGAACGTTCATGTTCCATAAACGGGATTACTCGCTCTCCATCCACCGTTACATATACTTCTTCCATTGCATAGACAGGAATAAACCGTTTCTCCGATTCAGATGGTAATTTTACGAGTTGAAGCTGTTTTTTTACAATGGGTTCAATTTCTTCAAGTGTCAACGTGAATTTTCTTTGCTCAACGAGCTCCTGGGAAGGCGGTGTTCCGTACCAATGATACGAAGTCAGTTTTCCTGCGTTATCAAAATCAATTTCAATCATACAGCTCGGAGAAATATAGATTCCGTCGATATCTGATTTAAATTGAAAACCATTTGCACTCGCTCGCGTTAATTTGAAATCTCGTTTGTAAAGCAGTCCAGTTTCTTTTTCAAGCCACACGGTTACTTCCTCCACGCTTTGATTGGGAAAGTGAGTTTTTGTGGAAAATGATTTACCTTGCACGAATAACACAGAACTAAAGCATTGCTTTTGAATAGCATATTCAACAATCGCTGTACCCTCAGGATTATAATCTTCTTCGATTGGCTCATTTAACGCTTTAGGAAACCACTCCATATTGAACAAATAATATGCATTCCCCGAAGTGTCCCTTTCTTTACGGATCGAATGTCTTTCCAACTTGTACGCATCTAGACCAAAAATTTCTTGCGCTTCATCGACAATCTTTTGTAATCTCTTGTCCATGTCTCCACCCTTTTCCTATGTATGTAGTCAAAAAGAAGAGCTGATTGCACATGGCAGTCAGCTCTGTAGTTGCTTAGATAATAATAAAATCATGTATATTGGATAAGTGTTAACATGGTGATTTCACGCATAGGCGCTTCCGCTTTTGTTTATTCGAAAAATACTTTATCAACGTTGTATTTCGCGCGTTGTGTATTAATGATATACGTTTCATAAATTTCACGGTCCATCGGTTCTTCGACAACGATAATTGAAATCTTATTCACTTCATTGCGGTGGTCTTTAATTGGTGAGACAGCATCTTCAAAGTGCTTTTTCACGCGCTGACGAAGTTTGCGGGCTTTTCCTGCAAATAACAATTCATCTTTGTTGTTATAAAACAAGATGATTCCGCCTTTATCACGCGGTATTTCATGTAAATCAATAAATCCATAAACTGGTTTGATTGGCGCAGCATCCGGACCCATTTCTTGTTTGCGTTGTACAATCGTTACATCAGGATTTGGTATTGTAATTGTGATCAATTAAACGTCACGTCCTCTTCTTTTATGAACTTAAATTCTACCATAAAACTGCTTAGAAAGCGAAGAATGGCTAAGTAGTCACTGATTTAGGAACTGTGTTATTTTATTTACTAGCTCCTCTGTTAAGTCACTTTCCCGCAAATTTGAAATCATACCGAAAATGACGGGTTTTCGAATATTGTTATTTAAAAGTTCTGCTCCAATTACATCTAAACTTATATAAATCCCGTCATCCTTATCTTCAATTTTCTCTTTAATCATGTCAATATCTTTAACTATTTCCTCAAGCTTAATCGAACACACAACTCCGCCAGTACTTATTAACTGTTCTTTCTTTAACAAAGGTTGTGTTAACCCATTAACAATGGAATCCGACCGTTCAACGATGTAGTTTGCCAATTCTGGATAATTCAGCATTTTTAAATTGAACACAACAATTTCCGCATAACCATGGATAATACCATTCAACATGACAACGAGATCAGGCAAATGCACACGAATATCTTCACCATACACTCCTAATAGAAGTGTTTCTAACATCTCATATGCTTTTCCACGTAATTTATTCATGAGGCGAAGCATTTCTTCATTAATAGGACTGGTTTTTTCCTTCATCTGCATTAGAATAAAATCCGAATAACGGGCTATTTCTTCAAATTGAATAATGAAAAATTGTTCATAACGACCTCTTGGTGTGATTTCCATTTGATAGATACCACTCATTCGGTCAAGTAACTTTGTACTAAAGTATTCAAATATCGAAAAAAAAAGACTCTCTTTAGATTTAAATGAGAGATAAAAAGAACCTTTTGAAATTCCACATGCATCTGTAATCTCTTGAACCGACGTTGCCTCAAAACCATGTTTCGCAAAAAGCTCCGATGCTTTTTCGATAATCAATAACTTTTTATCTGACAAATTAAAACCCCCACGTCTAATATTGTTTAACTTGACTCATGACTGACCGGTCAGTTATTATGAAAAGGCATAGTTTTACTAATTATATCCAATGATAAACCATAATGACTAGTAGGTCAAAGCAAAAATTTCAATGGAGGTACATATGAATTCAATTATTAATTTTGTAATGAAGAACAAATTAGCTGTATGGCTTGTCACACTTATTATAACTGCTGCCGGTATTTATTCCGGTTCGAAAATGAATTTGGAAACAATACCAGATATTACAATTCCTATCGTTAGTGTAACAACGGTTTACCCAGGTGCCACACCTGACCAAGTGGTGAATGAACTATCAGAACCACTTGAAAAAGCATTAAATAGCTTAAACGGAGTTACATCGGTTAGCTCCACATCATACCAAAATGCTTCCTCTCTACAAATTGAATATTCGTTTGGGACTGACATGAAGCAAGCGGAAGATGACGTAAACGAAGCTCTTTCTAAAATCACATTGCCGGAAAACGCGATGGATCCAACTGTAGGAAGAATCAGCATCAATGCATTTCCGATTCTAGCCCTTAGTGTTTCTGACAGCAATGTTGACCTAGAAGCGTTAACTGTAAAAGTTCAAGATTCTTTGGTACCTGACCTCGAAGGAATTAGCGGCGTTTCAAGTGTTGCAGTTTCCGGGCAACAAATTGAAGAAGTCATTCTGACATTCGATCAAGAAAAACTAGCCGCAAACAACTTGGATGAAGATACTGTGAAACAAATTGTAAAAGGCTCTGATGTGACGATGCCGCTTGGTTTGTTCCAATTTGATGGAGAAGAGCAATCGGTAGTCATTGATGGTAATATCGCGACTGTTGAAGATTTGGAGAACATACTGATTCCAGTAATGCCAGCTAGTACTCCAAGCGCTGCAATACAACCCGAAGCATCACCTACACCCTCTGTCGGCACGAATCCTACAACTGCACAACTGCCTTCAATTAAACTGGGTGAGATCGCAACGATTGAACATATCGGAAAAGCCGAATCCATTTCAAGAATGAATGGTAAAGAAGCGATCGCTGTTCAAGTTGTAAAATCTCAAAATGCCAATACATTAGTGGTGGTCGAAGAAGTAAAAGACCTCATGAAAGATTTTGAAAAAGAGAACGATGGCGTCAAAATTTCAACAACACTTGATCAAGGTGAACCCATTCAACAATCCGTTGATACAATGATTAGTAAAGCATTGTTCGGTGCAATCTTTGCGGTAATTATTATTATGTTGTTCCTACGTAACTTTAAATCGACACTAATTTCAATTGTGTCTATTCCAATGTCTCTTCTAATTGCAATCATATTCTTGAATCAGATGGGTATTACATTGAATATGATGACACTTGGTGCAATGACTGTTGCAATTGCGCGTGTTATCGATGACTCCATTGTAGTTGTAGAAAATATATTTAGACGTATGTCTCTTCCAACAGAAAAGTTAAAAGGTAAAGAACTTGTACGAGAAGCGACAAAAGAAATGTTTAAACCAATCATGTCGTCCACACTCGTTACGATTGCAGTCTTCTTGCCAATCGCTTTAGTTAACGGCATGATTGGCGAATTGTTCATGCCTTTCGCTTTGACTATCGTATTTGCACTGCTTGCTTCATTAATTGTAGCGATTACAATCGTGCCAATGCTTGCACATTCATTATTCAAAAAACAGCTTTACTCGACTACGAGTAGCCACAAAGAAAAACCGAGTAAAATGGCCGCTTCTTATAGAAAGATATTAAATTGGACATTAAATCATAAACTGATTACTTCTCTCGTTTCAATCGCACTTTTGGTTGGTAGCTTATTCCTTGCTCCTGTTATCGGTGTGAGTTTCCTTCCAGATGAAGAACAGAAAACAATGTATATTACGTTTACCCCAGAACCTGGCGAAACGCTTGAAACTGTAAACAATTATGTTGAATCAGCGGAAGAGTATCTATTGGATTTGAAAGATGTTAACGTCGTTCAAGCTTCCGTCGGCGGAGAAAATCCGATGGCGCCTGGCGCTTCAAACGGGGCTCTCCTGTTTGTGACGTTCGATAATGATACGGCTGATTTTACGAAGGTGAAAGAAACAACAATCTTAGAACTCCAAAAACGCGCAACTAAAGGTGAATGGAAATCACAGGACTTTTCAACAAGCGGTTCCAGTAATGCAGTGAGTTATTACGTTTACGGAAATAACTTAAAAGAAATTGAACCTGTTGTTGAAGACATCGAAAAGATTATGAATGATAACAATGACTTAAAGAATGTCAAAACAAGTTTAACTAGAAAATATAAAGAATATACACTCGTTGCCAATCAAGAAAAGTTAACACAGTATGGTTTAACTGCTGCACAAGTCGGAATGGTCCTCTATCCGAACAACCAGCAAGAAGTGTTGACTAAAATTGAAGATGGTAATAATACAATCGAAGTATTAATCAATGAAGATAAGAAAGAACATAAAACAATCACTGAATTACTTGAAGAAAAAGTACAGTCACCACTTGGTATGGAAATCGCCATTTCTGAATTAGTTGACTTACAAGAAGGCACAACTTCCGATACAATTTCTCGTAAAGATGGTAAATTATTCGCGAGTGTTTCAGCGGAAATAACAACAAAAGATGTTGCAAAAGCGTCTACAGCTATCCAGGAAAAAGTAGACAATCTCGATATCCCTTCAAATATAGAAGTTAATACGGCAGGCGTAACAGAAGATATCGCAGAGGCGTTTACTCAGCTTGGGCTTGCAATGCTTGCTGCCATTGCTATCGTGTACTTGATCCTGGTCGTAACTTTTGGCGGCGGACTTGCACCATTAGCAATCTTATTCTCTCTTCCCTTCACAGTAATTGGAGCGTTGGTTGGTTTATGGATTGCTGGTGAAACAATCAGTGTTTCGGCAATGATTGGGATGCTAATGCTAATCGGTATTGTCGTAACAAATGCGATTGTTTTAATTGACCGCGTCATAAATAAAGAAAATGAAGGAATGGCAACTAGAGACGCCATTTTGGAAGCGGGCACTACAAGACTGCGTCCAATTCTAATGACAGCACTCGCTACAATAGGTGCATTGATTCCTCTAGCTATCGGTGGAGAAGGTAGCGGACTCATTTCCAAAGGACTTGGTGTTACTGTTATCGGTGGCCTAACAAGCTCGACATTGCTTACACTAATTTTTGTTCCAATTGTTTATGAGTTTTTAGGGAAGTTCCGCAAGAAAAACAAGAAAATAGTATAACTTAGAAAAAACCAGTCCATCCAGTGAGACCACTGAAAAAGTTCTTTATTATAATAAGAACTAGTTGATTTTAGTGGAGAGCGGCGACTCCAGCGGGAACAGCGCGAGCGGAAGACCCCGCAGGAACGCAGTGACGAGGAGGCTGAAGCCGTGCCCGCGGAAAGCGTCCGCTCGGAACGAAAATCAACGGAATTGAAGGATATCGGACTTTTTCAGTGCCCTCCATCCAGTGACTGGTTTTTTCTTGGTATCTCATTAACCTCGAATCATTTGACTTTTCATTCGAAACCATGTAAATTATTCATTAATATGAATAGGCGATGAAGAGAAAAGTAAAGTGTGTACATTTCTGACAGAAAGCTTCGGCAGATGAAAAGAAGCAGAAAGGTTCCACTAGAAAAATGGTCTCTGAGCTCTTCATTGAACGTGCAATTTAGCATTAGTAGATGTTTGCGGGTTTTGGTACCCGTTACCAAAACCACAGTTTAGAATCCGTTATGATTGGATTCTGCACTTGTTGAGGCTACGCATGTGAATGAGTAGCGAAAAAAGGTGGTTACACGAGTTTATATCTCGTCCTTTTCAATCGATTGGCGATTGATTTGGGCGGGATTTTTTTGTTTAGAAGTACATATTATATAAAAATGAGGAGTGGTTTAATAATGACAAAAGGTTTATTAGTTTTTCAATCGGATTTCGGAAAAAGTGATGGTGCAGTTAGTGCAATGCATGGAGTAGCAAACTCAGTTCAACGTGGAATTCCGATTTTTGAGATTACACATCTAATTCCTCAATATAATATTTGGGAAGCGTCCTATCGTTTATTGCAATCGATTGGTTATTGGCCGAGCGAAACCGTATTCGTATCCATCGTAGATCCTGGTGTAGGTTCTGATCGGCGTGCTGTAGTTGCAAAAACAGTAAATGACCAATACATCATTACACCGGATAACGGAACATTAACGCACGTTTCGCAATTCATCAACATTACTGAAGTCCGGGTAATCGATGAAACAAAAAACCGGCTCCCTAACTCTGGCGAATCCCATACGTTCCATGGCCGTGATATTTTTGCTTACACGGGTGCCCGGCTTGCTGCTGGGGTAATCCAATTTGAAGATATTGGTCCTTCAGCTGATCCTTCAACGATTATTACACTACCTTTAAAAATGTCGACAATTACGAATGAAACAATTACAGGGATAGTCGATATTATCGATCGCCCATTCGGCAATCTGTGGACGAATATTAGCAGGTTACAATTCGGGGAAATTGTGGAGCAGTACGGTGATTCAATTGAAGTTTCTATAACAACAGATGGCCGAACCATATATAACAATATAATGACCTTCGGAAGGTCATTTGCAGATTTGCATATCGGTGAGCCCCTCGTCTATGTAAATTCACTCGACAATATCGGTATCGCCATCAATCAAGGTTCTTTTGCGGACGCATACCGTGTTGGCACAGGAACAAACTGGGAGGTTGTTATTCGTAAAACAACGCGAATTGGGTATGATTAACTTTTTATTATTCCAAGAAAACCATTATACCAATCAAAAAATGCTAACGCGGAATTCATTCCCACGTTAGCATTTTCCTTTATAAGAATCGATTGTCTATTTCTTCATCGTGTAATTTATCACCAAATAATTTTTCCAATCTCACTTTTGCTTTTAATTTCATATCAGCGTCAATATGAGAGATAACCTTATATACAGCAGTTGCAATGACACTCGCATCATCAACCAATCCGACTGCAGGTATAAAATCTGGAATGAGATCGATTGGGAATATCAAATAACTAAGCGCCCCTACAATTATCAATTTCGTTGATTTTGGTACCGCTGGACTTTTCGCCGCATAATAGAGGAGCAAACTGTAATAAACGGTTGTCTTCCCTGCTTGCTTCCCGTGCTTCTTCACTTTGTTCCAAAAGTTTTCATCAGAGTAATGGTTTTCTGCCACATGGTTAGATAGTTCCGGATTGAAATTCTTCATAGTATCTTCATAATCTTTTTGTTTTTTATGCATACCTAAACCTCCACCTTAAATGTCCGTTCCCTTAATTGTACACGGAACAGCGTGGAGTGTCATTCGACAGGATAAGCGAGTTGCCTATAAAATACCATTTCAATACATAACCAATTGCTTATATGGTTATGAATGAAGTTTGATTAAGCCCTAATTTTACGTAAGGGGAAGTTTATGAATCACAATTCAACTTGAATAGTATTTAAAAACGCTTGCCAAAAGTTTCGGGAGATAGATTTTGAGTAATACGTTTGAAGTCCAAACAGCAGAAATTGAAGCTCAAGGTTAAAATCTGAAAACTGTAGATGCAATGCGCGAGATTGGAATTGATATTAGCGAATAATCTTCTCAGCTAATTGATGAAAATGTTCTAGTTATGGCTTAGTTACGTCATCACACTATGTGTAAATCCTAACGACAACTGTCCGATAACTCCTCCTTACATCTCTCACTTGCACTGGGGCTTCAATGATCCTGCTCGTGCGACAGGATCTGAAGAAGAGAAATGGATGGTTTTTCAAAAAGTACGGGATGAAATTAAAGACCGAATTCAGAAATTTGCTGTGTCCTACAAAAGAGTGTGTGTGTGAAATTCTAATAACATTAGGATTTCATTCTCTGTTTTTTGACTTTCCTAATCCATCCTTACATATGATGAACTACCTCATATAAAGGAAAGGATTGCTGCTATGGATTTTCCTGTATCAATTGCAACAAAAAAATTGCCCCACGCTATACCAAACGTCAAAGTCTATTATCCAGTTGTTACTCAATTGCCCAACTCAAATGTTCAAAGCAAAATTAATCACGCTATTATATCTGCACTGAATAAAATACTAGTAGAGCAAAGTTTTTACGATAAAGACCTTGTGGAATTGATAGCCTATTACGAGTTAAAAAACAATCAGCGCGGTATCCTCAGTTTGAATTTAATCGTTTATTCATTTACAGGCGGTGCGCATGGGATGACTATCATTAAGTCACTCACATTTGATACAAAAACAGGTAAAGCGTATTCGTTGAAAGAATTATTCAAAACGGACAGTGATTATGTGAAAAAATTGTCAGGTATTATTGAAGAAAGAATTAAAGATTGGGATATCGACCTTCTAGATCCTCCTTTCAAAGGTATTCGCGGCGACCAAGACTTTTATATTGCAGATACATCTCTTGTCATCTATTTTCAGCTTTATGAAATTACGCCATATTATTGGGGCTTCCCATACTTCCCGATTCCCATTAAAGATCTGGCAGATATTATACAGCCAGATGGCCCACTAGACCGGATGATGGCATTCACTTAATTTCTCCGCAATAAATAGCCTAATACTAAGACTACTAAAAAGTATTAGGCTTTTTTCTTACTCTTTAGTTTTCCTCATACGCGTCCAAGCAAAAATACCAACTAATCCTGCAACAAAAATGAATCCGGCGTATAATAAGTAATTCGCATCATACGTTTCAGTAGTTTTTTCAGGCTGTTTCGGAACTTGGCTTTGGCCAATCATAGAAATATCATCAGTAGCATTCTTTAACTCAGTCGTCCGGTCACAAAGTGTAGTTGAAAGCACCGTCTTGCCATACATATCCGATGCGTGAGCATACACTATATACTCTTCTCCAATTATAAAGTCTATTCCACAACTTGCCGAATCACTTCCTGTAACTACGGAAATATCCGATCCATTGTCGCCCTTCCATACTTCCCTCACTTTGAAACTGACCGTTTTCCCCATTTCCCCATATATCCCCTTACTATCTTTAATTGCAATTACTTCCCCACTAAAAACAGCTGTTGCATTAGTAAGCGCTTCTTCTGGAGGAGGTAGCTCCATACACGAACAAGCTACCACGGGCAATGGCCTATAAAACACTAGCAAAAGTAAAAATAAACACAAGGGAATTAAAATCAATTTCTTTTTCATAATAAACCTCCTCTCGGTCGATTTATTATTAGTTCGTTTTGCAGACGAGTAAGTTTCGCTACTTCACGAGATTAATTGAAGTCCGCTTCCATTAATACTTCACCAATCAGTCGACCATTAATGACTAGATTTGCGTAATCATCAAATAACGTTGGTTCCATATTAACTATAACGAGCTTTGCCCCATTTTGTTTTGCTAGAAGCGGAAACTGATTTGCGGGTGTGACAGTCAGTGATGAGCCTAATACAATGAATAACTCGGCCCGTTCGCTTTCTTCCACTGCCTTCATGAAAGTATCTTCCGGTAGCCCTTCTCCGAATAGAACAACAGATGGTCGCAATTTGCCACCACATTTACAATAGAAACGTTCTTCTTCATACATCTCATTTCCGAATTCTTTCCCACAAGATTCACAATGGACTTGTTGCAGCGTGCCATGCAGTTCCATCACATTTTTCGAGCCAGCAACAGAATGAAACCCATCAACATTTTGGGTAATTACCCCTTGTATAAGCCCATCCTTTTCCCATTTAGCTAAGATACT
This sequence comes from Sporosarcina sp. Y838, assembly GCF_056786515.1. Classification (NCBI taxonomy): domain Bacteria; kingdom Bacillati; phylum Bacillota; class Bacilli; order Caryophanales; family Caryophanaceae; genus Sporosarcina; species Sporosarcina sp. Y838. The sequence goes on from NZ_JBXCJD010000005.1 coordinate 228,818, forward strand.
ATGGCCTTTATGCGGACTACAATCTTTTACTCCAAGCACACGTTGACGGTAAAAGGAAAAAAACCGTTCTACATCAAGATTTAAAGCTTCTGTACTTGCAACTTGATCAGGACTTTCATTTTCCCATAGCCCAGTTTTTGCAGACCGAAAATCAGGTAAACCGCTTTCTGTGGACATACCAGCACCTGTATAGACAATAGTATAATTTGATTTCTCCATTAACTCCGCCAACATTCGAAGTCCTCCTTCTTAACAAACTTCAATAATTAGAGATTTTTCATTGTTTTTCGGCGAATTAACTGCAGTAGAAACAATGTATGCCTCCATTTGTTTTTCATCGAATGGCATCAATAGACTTTTTAATAACTCGATATCTTCATTTTTAGGATCAAGCCAAGCCGCCTCATTTTCACGTTTTAGTATGACAGGCATACGATTGTGAATAGGTTTTACTAACTCATTTGGCACTGTCGTAATGGCTGTACACGAATGAATGATACTTCCATCCGTTGAAACCCATGACTCCCATAGACCCGCAATAGCAAATACCTCATCAGATGTCAATTTGATGCGCATTGGTACTTTTCCATCCTCTACTTTCTGCCATTCATAAAAGGAGTCCGCTGGAATAAGGCATCGTTTCTTCTTAAATGAATTTCGAAAACTCGGTTTTTCTGAAACAGTCTCAGCTCTTGCGTTGATCATTTTATATCCAATTTTCTCATCCTTTGCCCAAGGAGGGATAAGCCCCCACCGCAAATGACCCAATCGATTTTTCCTCCCATCATTGATAATGGCAACAACTTGTTGGGAAGGCGCGATATTATAACTCGGAATATAATCATTTTCCTGAAATGCTACTTCAATGTCAAAGCGTTCGATCATTTCAAAATAAGGGGCAAACAATGTAAATCGACCACACATAGAAATCCTCCTTTGTAAATGGAATTTGTTTACCTAACTCTACCATTGTTGTATGTTTGAATCATGTGAAACGTCGTTAACTGATGAGTATGTAGTCTAATAAAAAAAAGTGCAAGCCCTAATCACCTAGAGGCTTGCATTTTTTGATTATAATTTACTTTTTCTGTTGGTTCCTTCTTTTAGATGAAGGTACTTGCGGTTTATCAGTTCCTGCCTTTTTCTTCGCTTCCTTTTCCACACGTTCAAAATTTCTAATATCTGAAGGTCTGACTGTAATAGGTTCCTTTTTCAACAATTTCCCCATTCCGAATACCAGTAGTAGAAGGAGTACCGTGAATGGCAAGGCAGCCACTAGAGAAGCGGATTGGAGCGCATCCAGACCTCCCGCGTACAATAACACCGCTGCGATTGCGGACATAAGTACTCCCCAGGTCATCTTGACAATTAGGGGCGGAAATAGACTCCCATTTGTTGTCATACTAGCAAGGATATATGTTGCAGAATCTGCGGAAGTGACAAGGAATGTGAATATTAATAGAATTGCCAAACCGGACATTAATCCTGTAAAAGGCATGTGTTCAAATGTCGCAAAAATTGCCGATGTAACATCCGCTTCTACAGCTTCTGCTATTTTTGTGCCGTTATTCAAGTCACTGTAAAGCGCTGTCCCACCCAAAGTTGCAATCCACATACATGCGAAAACCGGTGGAAGAACCATCACTCCAACGATGAATTCTCGAATCGTTCTCCCTTTGGATACACGTGCAACAAAAGCGCCCACGAAAGGTGACCAAGCAATTGTCCATGCCCAATAGAATATTGTCCAGTCTTGTACCCAGCTTCCTCCTTGATAAGGTTGCAAACGTAAACTGTATTGAATGAAATTCGTTATGTAATCACCAAGTGCTAAAGTGAACGTTTCTAAAATAAATACTTTTGGACCTACAATAAAGAAGAATAATAGCATCGCAATTGCCAATACTAAGTTGAAATTCCCCAAATACCGAATACCTTTATTCAATCCTGAGGATGCGGAAATCATATAAGATATAAAGACAATAATAATGATGATTAACTGTATAGTGAACGTACTTTCAATTTTGAAAACTGACTCTAATCCCCCACTCATTTGTAAAATTCCGAGCCCAAGTGAGGTGGCAATACCCATGACAGTGGCTATGACAGAAAAGGAATCAATGCCAATCTTCACTTTTTTATTGTTTCCAATGAGTGGTTCTAATGCAGTTGAAATGAGTCCATCTTTTTTCTTTCGGAACTGCAGAAAACCGATTACTAATCCGACAATTCCAAAAATTGCCCATTGTGAAATGCCCCAGTGGAAGAATGAGTAACCCATCGCAACCCGCGCCGCCTGTTCTGAATGCGGCTCGACGCCCTCAATCGGTGAGGTGAAATAATGACTCATCGGTTCCGCTACACCCCAAAAAACAAGACCTACTCCAAATCCTGCCGAAAATAACATACCAATCCATGTGAAAAATGGATAATCAGGTCGCTCCTCATCTCCACCTATTCTAATTGCACCAAATTTACTGATTGCCAGACCAGCTAGAAATACGACTATAATAAATACAGTAAGCAGGTAAAACCAGCCAAAGTTCACCGTTGTAAAATCATACAATAAATTTGCTACATATCCGAATTGTATCGGTGAAACCGCTCCTAATAGCACTAGCACAAAAATAACTGATGCTGAAATTGAAAATACTGGATTCTTCCAAAACTTTTTGTCCAAAGAAAACCGACCCCTATTAATTTAGTTAATAACTATATACCCTAAAGCACTTCACTCTAAAGTGCAAATGTCTACCTAAATGAAATATATTTAAAATATCTCAGTTTTTCTTCAAAAAAAAAGATGAACCCATATATTCCAGGTTCAACTTTCACTTATCTATTTTGAGCGCTAATGCCTTCTTAGGGGGAGCCGAAGCCGTTAGACTAGTGGTTAAACCACTTGAGGCGGCCAAGAAAAAGAAATTGTTTAAAACATATTTTTATAGGGAATGAGACTATCTAGGCGAAGTGCATCCTATCAACTCGACTTTTCTATCAAATTATATTGTTTGTTCGTTTCTTTTTCTTCTTCGTATAATTAGTAAATAAAGGATAAATACAGCAAATACTAGAGCACTTGACATGACGTAAACTGATTGATAACCATAATGGAAAGCCACCAAACCTAAAACGTACGATCCAAGAGCAAGTCCCGTGTCAAAAAACGTAAAAAATGTAGCAGTCGCATATCCACTTCTTTCATGCTTTGTCGACTGTACAGCAAGTGTTTGAAAACTAGGTATGAGCGCTCCATAACCAAATCCAATAAACGCTCCTGCCACTAAAAAGGACACTGCCGAATCCATATTTGCTAATAGGAAAAGACCAAGTGCAAATGAAATAAATCCGGGAATGATTACATATTGTGAACCTTTTTCGTCAAATAGCATACCTGTAAATGGACGAGTCAGGAGCATCACAGCTGCAAACACTAGAAAAAAAGCGCTTGCGAGTGCTAGGAGACCTTTTTCCTGTGCGTAAATTGATAGATACGACAATACGCTTGCATATGACAAAGCGATTAAGCTACCAAGCATAGCTATCGGCAACGCTCCTTTTTCAAATAAGTCTCCTATTTTCAATTTAGTTAGTCCAATACTTTTTGCTGAAATATTTCCAGCCGGCGTCAATAAGGATGTAAGGACACCTATAACCATTAGAATACTTAGAACAATAAACAACACATCGAACGAGTAATTTTGAATTAGATATAACGCAATTAATGGGCCAAGAACAACAGCTAAATTGGTCGACATATTAAAATAACCAAGGCCCGCGCCTCTTCGTTTCATGGGCACTATGTCTGCAGCTATTGACAGCGCCGCCGTAGTGATAATGCTAAACCATATCCCCTGCACAAACCGCAATACTAGAAGTCCTGCAAATGGTTGGATAAAATAATAGAGGATTGTGCATATCAAATAGAGGACTAGGGCACTCCATAACATTTTCCGCTTCCCTACAATATCCAATATCTTGCCCGTAAAAGGTCTGACAACAATTGCAGATAGTAAGAATATCGTCATTAATAAACCCGCTTCTTCGTCTGTACGCTTTAACACGCCAACCGCATAAAGTGGCAATGTAGTGACGAGTCCGTAAAATACAGTAAAAACTGAAATATTTGTGAAAAATAAACTTATAAAAGGTTTAGTCCAAATGGGTTCTTTTTTCACTAATTTACTCACTCCTTTCCTTATCAAGGCTTTTCAATAAACCCATTAATAACAGCTCATCTTCTTTTGACAGATCTTTTAGAAACTCATTCTCAAATTCAATAATTGATGCCTCTATTAGCGGGAACTTTGTTATCGCTTCTTCAGAAAGACATACAACTTTTTCTCTTCGATCTATTCCTTCAAATGTCCTGACCCACCCGAGGTCTTCAAGGCGACTGACAGTCCTCGTAATTGTTGGGGCTTCCACATTTAAATACTTCCATATATCTGTTAATTTCATTTCCTCATGCTGCTTAACACAATATAACACCGTCCATTGCGCCGCAAATAAATCATATTTTTTCAGCGTTTTATTTAACTCTTTACTCAACATACGGGTCTTTTGAAATAGTTCATGAAATAGTGGATTCATACATATTAACTCCTTTGTTTACCTAGCTAACTATTTAATCATACTTCGCCAACCAAAGCTTGTAAAGTAAACAGAAAAAAACAAGCAATCCCAATGTACGGGGATCACTTGTCATAATAATTCAATAGGTTTATAGAACCTTTCCGCTTCATCTAGATGAACAGTGTAAGTAATAATACTGCCAACCTTATAATATATGGAGATAAAATTTAACAATACACAACTAATTTCTAAGTATCTATACACATGTTTAGCTACAACTATTCAAATAGCTGTACGTCATGATCCACCCCACAACAATGGACTAGCATTGAATGAAGTTGCCCCCGATGATGATAGACATGAGCCACTATTTCTAGCAACCATTCATATCTTGAATATGTAGTCCCCCAATAAGAAGTCATTTTCATATGCAATTCTTCAGCATTAAATGTGGCGAATTTTTCTTCTACAAAAGTATAATTACTCAACAATGCATCTTTAATTTCTTCTAGAGAAGCCAATTTAATCGTTGAATAATACGCTGTCATTTCATCCCTGCTTGCACCTTCAGCGATTTGGTAATCTGCTACACAAATTGTTGCCAAATGCTCCAATAACTCTCCAATTGAATATTTATTAGGCGTAGGTCTAATTTGTAATGAATGGTCATCTAATTGATTTACTAACTCACGAATGGAGTTAATGGAAACCTTCAGCTGATTTAGTGCATATCCACAATATTTATTCATCACTTTTCTCCTTACAAAGCAGTTTCAGCCGTCATTTTCCGATCACGTGGTAGCGCTAAACCGACAAGACCAATAATAGGTAAAAATGAAACGATAATCATTGTCGGGAAAATACCAAGCTGGTCCATCAACATTCCGATGACGACGGATCCAATCGCTCCCATACCAAATGCCAGACCCACTGTCAGCCCTGCCATCGTCCCAATTTTGCTCGGAACAAGTTCTTGGGCATAGACGACCGTAACTGAAAAGCTGAGCATAATGAAAAACCCAATGGTCATGAGTAATAGGGCAACAGCCCATAACGGGACGTATGGGAGCAGTAGACATAAGGGTATCGGCACAGCGAGCGAAAGAACTATGATATTCTTTCTGCCAAATTTATCAGCCATTGGCCCGCCGAAAAACGTCCCCACCGCTCCGAGTGCAAGAAACAAGAATATGTATAATAGCCCTTCTTTATCAATAAGCTGATACTTATCCATTAAATGAAAGATGAAAAAGCTAGTGATATTCGTAACGTAAAATGAACGGGCAAAAATGATGACAAGCAGTAATACAAGCGCTGTTCCCACTTGTTTTTTTGTTAGCTTTCCTATGGATGATAGCAACACTTTCTTGCGATTGTTCAACTTCTCCTGATCAAGCTGTTTTTTATACCAAGCGGATATTTTTAGTAAGATGAAAATACCAAGTGCTGCGACAAGCATAAATAACGCCGCTCCTATTTGTCCAAGTGGCACTAGAATAAATGCACTGATCAATGGGGCTAATGCCTGTCCAGAATTTCCACCTACTTGATAAATAGATTGAGAAAGTCCACGCTTCGATCCTGCCGCCATGAAAGATACTCTTGACCCTTCCGGATGAAAAATTGCGGAACCGAACCCGAGAAACATAACAGAGACAATAATCATCCAGTAGTCCGGGGAAAGGGCAATCCCTCCTATTCCTACAAATGAGAACATCATCCCTATCGGTAATGCATATGGTTTCGGTTTTCGGTCACTGAAATACCCGACAACCGGTTGTAAAACGGATGCAACCATATTCAAAGCGAAAAAAATGAATCCAAGTTGAGTGAAGGTAAGTCCCCTTTCCTTTTCAAGGACGGGAAACATTGCGGGAACCACTGCTTGCAGCGTATCGTTCAGCAAATGGACACCACCGATTGCAAACATGATTGGATATACGGGATTTCCCAGTGGACCTGCTTCTTTTATTTTTGTCATTTGATTCTCACGTCCTTTCTTTGCTGATAAAAACTTCATAGAACAAGTATATATCAATTTCAGAGTATTTGGATGCTTTATAATTCGAAATTAATGATTATAGCTTCTTATGTCGATATACTTATGTAGTAATGATTGACCACCAATAGAAAGAGGCGACTCATTTGAACATACATGAAGCAATCAAAACACGAAGAAGCATTCCACTAGTAACGGAACAGGCTGTACCAGTGGATCTTATTGAAAAGATTATTGAATCGGGTACTTATGCACCCAACCATCATAGGACGGAACCTTAGCGATTCTTCGTATTGCGAGGAAATGGTAGAACAAAGTTAGGTAAAGTCCTAGGAGAGATTACAAGTGCTGAACAGGAAGATCCGCCGTCCGAGAGTAGTCAATCGAAAATTGAACGAAGCAAAAGGAATCCCCTGCGCGCCCCCGTTATTATCGCGGTTGGTATGGAACCGGGAGAAAAAGAGAATATCATTGAAAAAGAAGAATATGCCGCTGTCAGTAGCAGTATCCAAAATATGCTGTTGACTGCTCACGCGTTAGGCCTAGGTGCAATCTGGCGAACAGGTGCAATTTGTTATCATCCGAATGTAAGAGACTTTTTTGGACTATCCGAAAAAGGTGAAGTTCTTGCATTTATCTACCTCGGTTATCCCGAAATGGAACCGAAGTCTTTTAAAAAGACCAATTTTAGTGAATTCACAACTTGGATTGATTAAAAAAATTTGAAGTAGTCATAATATAGAAATGAGGAATCGAAATGGAAACGAAAAACAACATGATGTGCGACTTAGAAACAGGCATATGCGGGCCTGGTGGTGATACCGTAATGGAATTCATCGACCTCTCTGCACCTACAAAAAAAGCCGATCTGTATTATGTAACGGATCCAATTTGTTCCCATTGCTGGGCATTGGAACCCGTACTCCGCAAATTTGAATCGCAATACGGTCAATACTTCAATATGCATACATTGATGGGTGGATTATTGGAAAACTGGGATGGCTTTTCGGATACTGCAAATGGCATCAATGGGCCTGTGGACGTTGCCGATCACTGGAGAGAGGTTGGTGAACATTCCCGCATGCCGATTGATGGAACTCTCTGGCATGATAATCCAATCAAATCTTCCTTCATTCCTTCCCGCGTTTTTAAAGTGATAGATCAGCAAGGCCCGGATCTTGCAAACGCATTTTTACGACGTGCACGGGAGGCTCTTTTCGCTTTCAATAGAAACATTGCAGAAGACGACATGTTAATAGAGCTTGTCGATAGTGTCGGACTTAACGGGGAAGAAATCATCAGACAATCGAAACTGCCAGAAGCGGAAACTTCTTTGCATGAAGATTTTCAGCTTGTGCGGCAACTAGGCGTTCGTGGCTTCCCTACAATCGTTATATTGAATGAAGAGAAAAAAGGTGTCAAAATTGTAGGAGCACGTGCGCTTGAACAGTACATTGCAGCACTACAACAAATCCTCCCGGGGGATACTATACAACCGAAACAACTATCCAACTTATTGACCTTAATCCAAAAAGAGAAACTGTTATTCTCACGTGAAATCGAAGAGTTTTTTGCAATTGAGGAAAAAGATTTTGAAGCTTTCGTAAGTGAACAATTGGTCAATACCGATTTTGAAACAAAGGAAGTACTTGGCGAAAAGTATATTACAATCATCGGATAGCACTACTCGATGATCAATGCAGCGAGACATCGATAGTATTTGAAATCATGAATAATGACAAAAACAAGACCTAGTTGATCGACACTCGGTCTTGTTTTTGTATCCCCTCTTTCACTATCCAACTCCAAATTCCGGTTAAGTTATTCATACATATCAATCATTCCTAGTTTGTCTCAAAAAACATATCCGCGAGCTTATTTTTCATCATTAATTTGGCAATACTTTAGGATAATCATACAACGGCGGAAGGGAATGCTTTCATGTTTGCTTTGAATGGGGATACTATGCTTTATTACTTTCCTTTCTTATTAATATTAATTACGTTTGAATTGTCTTTGTCTGTTTATAAATCCACTGGTTTAGAATGGACAACTAGAATTGCAGGCGGAAATTTTATTGTCAATGTACTTTGGACTGCGCTCCTTTTGTCCATTATATTAAATCCGAACTTGTTCAATCCTGAATTTGTACCGTATATGGTAGAACTCTACGACAGCACTACAGAGAAAATCACTTTCATAATCGACATAAGTAAGACTTCCATCTTATTAGCGATCATCGTGACAAATTCAATTGATATTTACAACGGATTCAATAATGTCGGAGTTAAAGAAGAAACATAAAAGATTTAATTTCATTCAACATATTTGTTCAATTCAGCTCCATAATTGCACCTCTTACTTTCCCAGTTTTAGCTACAATCAGACTCATTGTTAGACCGGCAAAGAACACTGTCGCAATTGACAATACTATGTGAATTGAAGGTATCAGCAGACTTCCTATTGTAACAATCAGTATATCAACGCTAAATATCATAATGCCTGGATTAATCATCAATTTTCTTGCGATCATTTGTGCCAGTAAATCAGTTCCTCCAATACTAATGTCGAGACGGAGCATCATGCCTATTCCCGTACCGATAATGATTCCGCCACAAATCGCGCTTACTAGTGGAACAGTTACCAATTCCCTTCCAATCATATGTAATGGATACAATAGATCTATAAGTAGGGATGAAAGTAACATGCCATGGATTCCGTGGTAGAAAAACGAACGATAGTACTTCCAAGCCAACATGAAGATTGGAATGCTTACGATAAGAAACGTAAGACCCACCTTAACATCCATCGCATAATGAAAAATCAAACTAATTCCAAGTGCACCGCCATCCAACAACTCAAACGGAACAAGAAACATATTCACACCAACTGCGACTAACAAACTGCCTAGAAATATAGTTAACGCTTTTTCGAACATGTACACAGGATCCCACCTATTTTATTTACTTTATAGATGTATATGATTGACTTGGACATTTCTTAACCCAATAACGACAATTCATTATAATTAAAGAAGGAACGGGAATTAATCCCTTTAAAATAGTGCAAAGAATGAATGAAATACCTTATTAAGATAAATCAGCGGTTGAGTTGCATCGCCTACGTTTCGTCACATCAAAGAGGAGGCTATCATTTGTCTGAAAATCCATCTAATAACAAATCATCTGAAGAACATGAAGACACATTGACGAATAGACAGGGGCACCCTGTTACAAACAACCAGAATATAAGGACTGTCGGCAATCGAGGTCCTGCCGTTTTGGAAAACTACGATTTTCTGGAGAAGATTAGTCACTTCGACAGAGAACGAATTCCTGAACGCGTCGTTCACGCTCGTGGAGCGGGCGCACACGGCTATTTTGAAGCATATGGAACAGCTGGCAAGGAACCGGTCTCCAAGTATACACGCGCGAAACTTTTTCAAGAAAAAGGGAAACAAACACCTGTATTTGTTCGCTTTTCTTCCGTAATACATGGTGGGCACTCGCCTGAGACACTTCGTGACCCACGTGGTTTCGCCGTAAAGTTTTATACAGAAGACGGTAACTGGGATCTTGTCGGGAACAATTTAAAAATTTTCTTTATCCGAGATGCGATTAAGTTTCCCGATATGATTCATGCTTTTAAACCCGATCCAATTACGAATATTCAAGACAGTGAACGATTTTTCGACTTTTGTGCGAGCTCACCTGAATCGTTCCATATGGTAACATTCGTTTATTCACCTTGGGGCATTCCTGCCAACTACCGCATGATGCAAGGCTCCGGTGTCAATACGTATAAATGGGTGAATAAGGACGGGGTCGCTGTACTTATTAAGTATCATTGGGAACCGAAACAAGGTATTAAAAACTTGACTCAAAAAGAAGCAAGTGAAATCCAAGGAACTAATTTCAATCACGCGACACAGGATTTATATGACGCTATCAAAAACGGCGAATATCCCGAATGGGAGCTGCTAGTCCAAGTTATGAGCGACGATGAACATCATGAACTTGATTTCGATCCGCTTGACGATACAAAGTTATGGCCTGAGGATCAGTTTCCTTGGCTACCTGTCGGCAAAATGGTCCTAAACAAAAATCCTGAAGATTACTTCACGGAAGTGGAACAAGTTGCATTCGGTACAGGTGTCCTTGTAGATGGCCTCGATTTCTCTGATGATAAAATGCTCCAAGGGCGTACATTCTCCTACTCTGATACGCAGCGACACCGCGTCGGTGCAAACTATTTGCAACTTCCGATCAACGCACCAAAAAAACGGGTTGCGACGAATCAGAGCGGTGGGCAGATGCAGCTTAAAGTTGACCGAGCCCCTGGTCAGAACCCGCATATTAACTATGAGCCTTCAATTTTAGGCGGATTGAAAGAAGCTACACAGGATGGAACAGAACACTCACCTTACATTCAAGGTAATCTCGTTAGGGAGTCGATTGATCGACAAAGCAATACAAAACAAGCAGGGGATACGTATCGCATGTTTGAAGACTGGGAACGAGATGATTTAATATCAAACCTGGTGTCAGACCTTTCCAATTGCGACCAGCGCATCCAAGAAAAAATGATTGCTCTTGCAGAAGAAGCTGACGAAGAATACGGGCGTCGTTTACGTGACGGATTGGCCCACTCGACAAAAGAAGGTTCGAGTCAAAAACCTCTCGGTAATAGAGACGGTGATAAGGCACCTGATGAAGCGGTGCGAAAGGGTCATAAAGCCGATCCTTATTAAAAAACAGCTCACTCGAATGGGTAATTCCATTTGAGTGAGCTGTTCTATTTCAGGTGCTTTTGCATGAAAGAAAGAGTTCCATTACTATGACTTCTTTTGTGAAATTCTCTACCAATGTACATTGAGGGTTATTCTTTCCACTCTTTATTTCACACCAAAAATTATTTTTGGTACACTGAGTTTATAGATTTTTTATCGGAGGTGTTTTAGGTTAAGAAGTTCAGCGAAACTGTTAAATCTATCCTAACTAATCCTTATATAATCATTTTGACATTCCTATTCATCAAAATAATCGGCTTCCGATTGGTCGTTTTTCATAATAAATCCATCTTACATATTGCACTCATTGAATTCCCTCTATGGGCATTCTTCCTGTCTCTAGTTATTTTCTTAGCAAGAAAACGAGTATGGACGGGAATCCTTCTATTTAACATTACATTATCCGTCTTATTCATAGCGATTATCTACTACACACGTTACTTTTCAACGATTCCATCCTATTATGACTTACGTCAGATTTACCAGTCAAATTCTGTGGGAGGAACTATCGGACTTCTTAGCAAGCCATATGATTTTCTATTTTTCCTAGATATGGTGCTGATACTTCCCATCGCTTATTACTTTACTAACAAAAATATTAAACCCTCATTCAAAGTCGGCAGGCGTTTAACCATACTATTCGGCGGCATCAGTCTCATTACAACGTTATTGGCATTCCGGCAACCACTCATCGATGTTTCATATTTTGCAAAAGAGAATGGCTATTTGCAATCACAAGCCGTCCAAGTTTTCACACGTGGCTTCGGAATTGCACTTGCTTCTGATGTTAATTTATCTGAAATTGACATTGAAAAGCTAAAAGGAAATGATTATGTCCCAGCGGATAAGCATGCCTCGTATGGAATTGCAAAAAATCGACATGTTTTCGTCATACAAGTTGAATCGCTGCAAGGCTTTGTAATCGGTAAGAAAGTGAACGGGCAAGAAATTACACCGAATCTAAATGCCTTATTGAAGGATAGTGTCTATTTTGATAATGTCTATCAGCAAATCGGTGCTGGCAACACATCCGACACTGAATGGCTTATGCATACGTCCATCTATCCCGAAGGCATGGACCCGACCGTCAATGTCTTAACTGGTGATCCCGTTCCCTCCCTCCTACACACTTTAGGGGAAAAGGGTTATGGAACGGCCACGTATCATGCAGATACCATCACCTATTGGAGTCGTGATAAACTATACCCTGCACTCGGTTTTGATTATATCTATACAGATGAAGAAATTCCGGAAAAACTAGAAATAGGCTTCGGACCGGCAGATGAAGTGCTGTTTGATTTCGTTTTAAAACAACTGCCTTCGCAATTAATAAAGAACAAAAAAATGTATTCTAACATCATAACGATGACGAGCCACACTCCATTTGAAATGCCTGAAACTCTTCAGTATCTCACACTGCCAGGCAGTTATGACGACACGTATGTTGGCAATTATTTTCAATCCATCCGATATACAGATGAACAAATCGGGAATTTTGTTGATACACTGAAAGAGGATGGTCTGTATGATGAGTCGCTGATACTTATTTACGGGGATCATTCAGGAATTCATGGGGCTCCTGTCACAGATAAAGACGAGTCAATACTTTTGGATTTGCTCGGTCATCCCTATAACTTGTCTGACCGTTTTGTCATCCCGGTCATTTTTACTGGAGGTGGACTTTTCAGCGGTGAAACGATTAACCATTTGGGCGGGCAAGTTGACTTGATGCCGACCTTATTGAATTTGCTCGGTATCCAACATCATGAGCAGATGATGGGTCACAATTTGTTTCACTACGAAAATAATTTACTTGGTATGCGTTATTACTTGCCTGGCAGTTCTTTCATAAACAATGACTCATTATACGTTGCACCAAGTGCTAGATTACCCGCAACCCTCTATAACTTGAAAACAATGAAAGAGAAACCACGTAACAATAAAACTCAGCAATCTATCGATAACACGCTACAAATCATGCAACAATCAGATCAAATCTTAAACTCCTATACTACTCGAAATAAAAAAGCCAATCACAATAAGTCTGGTAGTAAGTGATTTAATCCAAGCGATGAGCTAAAAAAACTTAACAATGATTAAAAGACACGTTCCAATATATGGAGCGTGTCTTTCGTTTTCACTATTAAATCCATCTACCAACAATCGGATAATCGTACGATTCCCCGTTTAGTGCCTTAATAATTCCAATGATTGGAACGATAAGCCACATTAAAAGAAACCCAAGAATTAATGGAATACCAATAATTACGACTATCAGTAGTGCAGATACGAAAATCAATGCTCCCATCACTAATTGAAAAAGGATTGCTTGTATTGCCACTCTTTTAACTTCTAAATCATCAATAATAAGATAAATAACGAATGGAACCAAAAATGGAGCGAAAAAAGCACTCGCATGAACCAATACTTTTAAACCTGTCTTTTCCAAATACAAAAACCTCCCCCATTTATTCCATTAGCTTATAATACGGTTGAAAGAAGGGGAAGTTTCATTTATCTCAAGATTCACTATCACTCTTTTGTTCATGTTGTAAATTTAACCGATGCGGTTTATAACCTGCATCTTTTACAATTCATTGAAAGTGCAGAAACGTATCACCAGCAAAATACTCTTGCGATAAAGGTTTTTCATGTCCCGCCAAATTATCCATTCGGCCACATTTTGTATATTCCTTTAGAATATCACCTATTAAATCATTGTATGGAGGATTCAACTTATCTTCGCTCATACTCGTTAACGACGCTTTTTCTACTATTTTAAAACTTTCATTATTTCACTGCTCCCTGTTGTATAGTCCAGTTTCATCCGTTCCAATTCTATCTTCATCTTTTCTGTTTCCATGATATAGTTTTGCTGTTTCAGTTTTTCCAACTCAATTTCATCGCGCATAAACTCCCCTTTTATTTTGACAATACGACGCTGGTGATCAGTAACAATAGCAATAATCGGTACACACATGACAAGCCCAACAATTATGACTCCTTCTAGCATATAAATCCCCCTTTACCATATTGTTAGTTCCATTGTACATTATCGGAATTGTCAGTCACAAGAAAGTTAATTATTTTATTCAACTTAAATAAGGGTACTATAAAAATTTCGGGGCATACTTTTATAATACATTGCAAGAAAGGTGGGCAAAATGTTGAAATATACACTTGAAGAAGCAGTGATAAAATACGCAATTCCAATGGATTCGGATCCGGAATTTGCCACACTAATCGATGCAATTGGAGATGCTTCGATTGTACTATTGGGTGAATCGAGTCACGGTACTTCTGAATTCTATAAAATACGTGCTGAAATTTCTAAGAAGTTGATTGAGCAAAAAGGATTTACGGCCATTGCTGTAGAAGGTGATTGGCCTTCTGCACAAATAGTCAACCAATATATAAAGGGTTACAGCGAAAATGATGCAAGTGCACAAGAAATAGTCAAAGCATTTAAAAGATGGCCAACTTGGATGTGGGCTAATGAAGATATAGCTGATTTTGTTGAATGGTTAAAAACGCATAATAACAATAAAAACCCGGATAGAAAAGTGGGTTTTTACGGCATTGATATATATAGTCTATGGGAATCGATGGAAGAAATTATTCGTTATCTAACAGAGACTAATCCTGAAGGTGCGGACCTTAAGCTTGCGAAGAAAGCTTTTTCCTGTTTTGAACCTTTTAACGGTATGCCGGATCATTATGCAATTTCCACAGCACATTTTTCACAAGTCTGTACTAATGAAGTTAGCGAATTACTATCGTCAATTCGTTCGAATATAAAAAACTACGATGAAACCAATGAAGCCGATTTGAATTTAAAAGTGAACGCAATTATAGTTGATAAAGCTGAGGAATATTACCGCACCATGATTAAAGACAATACACGATCCTGGAATATCCGCGACGAACATATGGTGAATGTAATTAATGAAGTGAAAAATTATTACGGAACAAATTCCAAAATAATCGTTTGGGAGCATAATACACATATCGGAGACGCACGTGCCACAACAATGCAAGACGATGGAATGCTGAATGTCGGTCAATTGCTCCGCGAACAGTATAAAGATGACGAAGTCTACGCGGTGGGGTTCGGTACACACCAGGGCACTGTCATTGCAGCCGAGGAGTGGGGTGTCCCATATAGAATCATAAATGTACCTCCTGCACGAAAACATTCTTGGGAAGCTTTGTTACATCAAACAGGAGCATTCGATAAGTTATTTATCTTTGACGAAGAAAACAAGGAACACTTCATCAGCTGGATTGGTCATCGAGCAATTGGAGTCGTTTACAACCCTGAGAATGAGGCATACGGAAATTATGTTCCTTCCCAAATGGGAAATCGATATGATGCATTTATATTTATAGATCAAACCAAGGCACTCACCCCGATAGTTGAAGCATAGAAAAAGAACAAGCCAGTTTGAATACTCAATTTGGCTTGTTCTTTTGGCTTCTTACTTTAGATATGCAAAGCGTCAATTACAACGGCATTTCTATCAACGTTTCATGGTGATTAAGTCGCTCTCGCGTTTTCCTCCAATAACAACGAGTAAGATGGTTGCGAGGATTTCGACTATTGTCTTCATTTTCATTTCCCTCCTTGCCCCCTATCTTGTTCTATATAATTATAAGGAGCTGAAATCAGTCTACCCAACTGTTTCATTTGGCATTCATTTTCAATACTCTTTAATTATTTATATACTAATACGAAAAAAAAGCCGACTGCCTAATGGCAATCAGCATGTACTATTATTGTTTTAATGATTATTGTGCAAAGGTGGCTGGCATGACAACTGCAACGACTTCTCCTGTTGCAACAAGTGACTCGTCCGCTAAAACCTCAACTGATACCTTAAATTTCTTTGGATGGATTTCTTCTACTTTACCTACCGCTTTTAATAATGTTCCTTGTTTAGTAGGTTTTAAGTAATTCACGTTCAATGATGCAGTGACGAAACGTGGTGGTTCTACTTCGCTCTCCGGTTCATTACCGTTTTTCCGGTGCAAGGCAAGCGCAGCCGAGCCCGTCCCATGGCAGTCAATAAGCGAAGCAATAAGTCCCCCATAGACAAACCCTGGAATTGCAATATGTTTTGGTGACGGTTCGTAAAAAGTTACCGTCTCCTCCCCCAGCCAACCTGTACGGAAGTGGTAACCGTCTTCATTTAATCTACCGCAACCAAAACACCAAGCAAAATCATCAGGATAGTTATCTTGTATTGCATTTACTACTTCTCTTTTCGTCTCCATTATTCCAACCTCCCCCATTCCATATTAATTATAACATTCTGATAAGTAATTAATCATTCAAAATATCTTTTAAAAACTTTTCTCTATGATCAAGGAAGTATTTTGTAATCTGATAGTGCTCTGTCATTTCATATTCCGTTTCTTTTATCACTCCATCATCAAAACTCAAAATGGTTGCATCAGGATAGCCTAAAATGATTGGTGAGTGAGTGGCAATGATAAACTGACATTCCTCTTCTTGGACAAGATCATGCATGATACGCAGAAATGCCAACTGCCTTTGCGGTGATAATGCGGCTTCGGGCTCATCCAACAGATAAACGGCTTTTCCATTGAAACGATTTAAAAATAATGACAGGAAGGATTCCCCATGTGACTGTTCATGTAGAGACTTACCGCCATAGCTCTCAAGCGCGGCTGCTCCTAAACTGTCAATATGTGAAGCAAAATGATAAAAAGATTCGGCCCGTAAAAAGAACCCTTTTGTCACTTTAGGCATCCACGACAAGCGTAGATACTCACTAATCGCACTTTCAGATGCGTCTACATCGTAACTATTATTTCTTCCGCCACCCGCTGAATTAAATCCGCATAAATCTGCAATCCCTTCAAGTAACGTTGATTTACCCGACCCATTTTCTCCTACAAAAAACGTAACGCTTTTCTTTAAATCCAGTTTTGACATTGATTGAATAGATGGAATTGAAAAAGGATACTCATCTAGTGAACTTCCTTCATCATGCATTAGCGTAATTCTTTTCAAAAACAATTGCTCACACTCCCTTCTATTAACCTTTTTGTATGAATAAGCATAATAGTATTGGTCACAGTACTATTCAAAACACAATCGTCTGCGTATACTACATAAACGAGTTACAGGAGGAATTGAAGATGATAATTAGAGGACTTATACTGCTTGCCATAATGATGGGTGGAACTTACGCAATGGTCCAGTCCCTCCACGATTACGATGACAAGGAGTTTATAGTACTTCTCGACGCTATTCAAAACCCTTTCACTTCACTTATACTAACAAAAGCTTCCCCCCTCGGCTACAATATCGAATATACCAAGGATGAAGATAAAATTGAAAGTTTGCTTAATTTTCTCCAAGACTATAAAATCCGGAAATTGAAGCCGGAAGATATTAGACTTGAGGACAATATCGAAGAGTACAGCATTATGTTACAAGATGAAGACGGAAACGAAATTACGATTATCCTAAATGAGAATTTAATCATCCAAAACTCATTACTCTATTACGAAGTCGTTGACGGACCACTAGATGTTGACTGGTTAGTTCAGTTATTTATAAAATAGGTAATTTGCAAGGACAAGAAACCTGAAACTTTCTTGTCCTTTTTTTGTTGACTTGCTTATCGTTTTTAATACAATTGTATATTACTCGTTGAATGTTTCAGCTATCGTATATACTTGTTAATAGGCATTAAAAAAGGAGTGTATTTCCGTGATGGAATTTAAAAGTATCGATGATCAAGTCATTCAGAAATATCAGCAGGATGAACAGCTGATGATCAGGTTATTTGTGCAATGGTGTTCAAATAACGACTTAAATCCACATGTACTGTATGGCAAAGCTTATCCAGAGCAACAAGAAAACGAAACGATGAAAAAAATAATAGAAGAAGCAAAATTTGAAGAAGAAATAGACATTGACAATGAAACAATGCTCGATGTATTGCAGCTTTTCGGCAATGATGAACTTGCTTTTGTCGTAACCGATGAAATTCAAAGGCTTTCAAAGTAACGCTTTTATCTTTCTGAAGGTTAAGAAAAGATAGACTCAATCTTTTATTATTATCAATTCTCCTATATACTAATATTTAGTTCGACATCCGTAATAAAAAGGAGTGATTCGATTGGTTAAAAGTATGCCACTGCGTTCAGAAGTACAGCTAGAAGAAACGTGGAATTTACAGGATCTTTTCAAAACTGAAGAAGCATATAACAATGCAATAATCGAGCTAGAAAAGGACGTTGAAGTATACGTTGAACAATTCAAAGGAAATATTAAGGACGCCGCTTCTGTAAATGACGCACTCAAAGGCTTTGCAGCAATTTACGAACAAATTGTTCCTGTCGGTACGTATACAAGTTTATCGTTCAGTACGGATCAGACAGATGATGAAGCACAAATGCGTTCAAGTAAATTCGGTTCTACTGCGGCAAGAATGAACAGTAAACTTTCCTTCATTGACAGCGAACTTTCCCTCTTACCTGTCGATGTATTAGAAAATGCAATGAAACAATCTGATGTGTTCAAAAATTATTTGGAGAAATTAATCCGTAAAAAGAAGTACCAATTGCATCCTGAGGTTGAAAAAACATTGGCTGCGTATTCATCAACATTCAACGCTCCTTACGGCTTGTATAATACGACGAAAATGGTCGACATGTCGTTTGATGATTTTGAAGTCGATGGAAAAATGTATCCATTAAGCTATGTATCGTTCGAAGGTGACTGGGAATCGGAAGCAGACACGGACAAGCGCCGCGCTGCGTTTGACGCATTTTCTGCAAAATTAAAAGACTACCAGCATACAACAGCAAAAACGTACGATATGCATCTTCAAACAGAAAAAACAACATCCGATTTACGTGGATATGACACGATTTTTGACTACTTATTATTCAATCAAGAAGTTGATAAATCCATGTATGACCGTCAAATTGACTTGATCACGAACGAACTTGCACCTCATATGCGTAAATATGCAAACCTTCTAAAAAAAGTCCATGGACTTGATAAAATGACTTTTGCCGATCTGAAAGTTCCACTTGATCCGACTTATGAGCCGAAGATCACAATTCAGGAATCGAAGAAGTATATAGATGACGCTCTTGCAATCATGGGCGAAGACTATGTTAACATGGTGGATCGTTCGTATAATGAACGATGGATAGATTTTGCTCAGAACAAAGGTAAATCGACGGGTGCTTTTTGTTCGAGCCCCTACGGTAACCACCCATATATTCTCATTTCATGGACCGGTAGCATGGAAGACGTATTTGTACTTGCTCACGAACTTGGTCATGCAGGTCATTTCTATAATGCGAATCGTGAGCAGAATGTATTCAATGCACGTCCATCCATGTACTTCATCGAGGCCCCTTCAACGATGAATGAAATGCTTGTTGCAAACCATTTGTTAAAAAACTCGGATGATCTCAAATTCAAACGTTGGGTCATTTCATCCATCGTTGCACGCACGTATTATCACAATTTCGTGACACATTTGTTGGAAGCTGCATATCAGAGAAAAGTGTATGAACGCATCGATTCAGGTGGTAGTGTCAATGCGGGTGTCTTAAATAACTTTAAACGCGGAGTCCTTGAAGAGTTCTGGGGGGACACTGTAGAGATTAATGAAGGTGCCGAGCTAACATGGATGCGCCAGCCCCACTATTACATGGGCTTGTATCCATACACATATAGTGCTGGACTTACGATTTCCACACAAGTGTCTAAACGTATTTTGAAAGAAGGTCTACCTGCTGTCGATGAATGGCTGGATGTCCTCAAAGCGGGCGGTACAAAATCACCTGCTGAACTCTCAAAAATGGCAGGTGTGGATATTACAACAGAACAACCATTACGTGACACAATTGCTTACATCGGGGATTTGATTGATGAACTCATCGTTTTGACGCAAGATATCGAAGCAAATGAAAAGGCGAATGTCTCACAATAAATTCAAAAAAAGCTGACGAAACCGTAATGGTCTCGCCAGCTTTTTGCTATCTATTTTGAAATTCTTATTTCATCCATTCGGGTTTACCAAAACCTTCAAAATCCGAATCAATCACTTTTTCAAATTCTGCTGACTCTACGATTTCAATAATATCTTTAGCAAATTGTTTATCGGTATTTTCCGTTTTTACTGCAACAACATTTCTGTAAATATCGAGCATATCTTCCAGAACCAACGCATCCAATAAATTCATGCTTGCGGCAAGTGCGAAGTTTCCAGGAACGGCTGCTAAATCAGTGCCATCAAGGGAGCGTGGAAGCTGTCCCGCTTCGATAGGTTGAAATACTAAGTTCTTCTTGTTCATTGTGATATCCTTTTCGGATACTTTTAATACTTCTGCATTAGGATCGAATTCAATCAGACCCACGTCTTGTAACACTAATAGAGCACGAGCCCCATTGACAGGATCGTTTGGAATGGCAATTTTTGCGCCTTCCTCAATTTCTTCGATAGACTTGAATTTATTGGAGAATATCCCCATTGGAGCTGTTGGAACGATAATCAGTGGTGACAATTCCGCTTTAGTTTCTTTCACAACATTCTCCAAGTAAGTCGTGTTCTGGAACAAGTTTGCATCAATATCACCACTTGCTAAGGAGTTGTTCGGCTGAATATAATCGCTGAACTCGACTAGTTCCACTTTATATCCTTTTTCTTCAAGTCCGGGAATAATCGCCTTTTTTAACATATCGCTGTACGGTCCTGCAGTCGAACCAAGCTTCAAGGATTTATCATCAGATGCTTCTTCTTTACCACCACAAGCGGCAAGCACTGTTCCAAGTATAAGGACTACTACAACAAATAGAAACTTTTTCATAATTTTTTCTCTCCCTATCATCTTTTATCAACAACTTTTGAAATACGATCTCCTGCAAATTGAATTAGTTGTACAAAAATTATTAATATCACGACAGTGACAACCATAATCGTATTGTCGTAACGATAATAACCAAACCGGATTGCTAAATCGCCGATTCCTCCACCGCCGACAACGCCTGCCATCGCCGAATAGGCGACTAAACTAATGACTGTCATTGTCACACCTTGAATAATACTTGTTTTTGCTTCCGGCAGTAGCACATCTTTGATAATCATCCATGGCGTCGCACCTACCGCGATTGCAGCTTCAATGACACCTTTATCAATTTCACGTAGCGAAGTCTGCACGATTCTAGCAAAAAATGGAATCGCAGCAGCAGATAACGAAACGCTCGCTGCGCCAGGACCAATCGGAGTTCCTACTATTAAAATAGTCAACGGGATCAGCGCGACTAGTAAAATAATGAACGGAACAGAACGGACCATATTGACGATAAAACCGAGAACTGAATTCAATACCCTGTTCTCTAAAAACAGTCCTTTTTCCGTGGTGAACAATAGGATTCCTAATGGCAGTCCAATAACTAGCGCGATGACAAGAGAAATACCTATCATATAAAGCGTCTCACCAAATGCTTTCGTAATATCAGGCATAAGCTCCATAACATGTTGAATATCAATTCCCATATTCAATAACCTCCACTTGGGCAGCCCGCGATGACATATAGGCAATGGCCTTTTCTATTTCGTCATCTTCCCCTTTAAGTTCCATTAAAAAAGTACCTAGAGGCATTTCTTGAATATATTCAATCGAGCCATGAAGGAAATTACCTTGTACCCTAAATTGCTGGACCATATCTGAGATAATTCCCTCGCCCGCCACATCCCCTTTAAACATAACTTTAACGAGTTGTCCCGTACACCTACTCAATATTGCTGATGGAACATCAAACGATACGACACTACTGATAAACTCCTTGGTTAATGTTTCTTGAGGGTTTGAAAAGATATCATATACTTGTCCTTCTTCAATCACTTTGCCATTTTGCATAATCGCCATTCGATCGCAAATTTCCTTCACTACATTCATCTCATGCGTAATAAGAACAATTGTAATACGCAATTCCTTATTGATTTTTTTCAAAAGCCGTAAGATTGATAGCGTTGTATTCGGATCGAGTGCGGAAGTTGCTTCATCACAAAGCAAAACGGATGGGTTATTCGCGAGCGCACGAGCAATGCCCACTCTCTGCTTTTGGCCACCACTTAACTGTGCAGGATAGACGTCACGCTTATCAGAAAGGCCGACCATTTCAAGCAACTCTGTCACCCGTGTATTTATTTTATCGGGAGATGTTTTTGCAGCTCGTAATGCAAATGCAATATTTTCAAATACAGTCTTTTGGCTGATTAAATAAAAGTGCTGAAAAATCATTCCGATTTTCAAACGCGCCAGACGAAGTTTATTTCCTTTTAGATTCATCAGATTTAAACCGTCGACTAAAATCGTTCCACTCGTTGGTTTCTCCAATAAGTTGAGGCATCTGATAAGTGAGCTTTTCCCTGCGCCCGAGTAACCGACGATTCCGAAAATCTCTCCTGTGTTTATGTCTAACGACACATTATCAACGCCGGTAACAACTCTCTCTTTTGTTGTATATACTTTCGACACGTTTTGTATTTGTATCATATAAATCTCCTCTTTCTTTAAATGGAAGTATGAAATCTCTGGATGCCTGACCATATAAAAATGCTTCTTTCATAATAAGAAAGAAGCACCGAAAAAGGTTTCAGCTCATCTTTCAGAATGAAGTTCACTCTGTAGGAGTTAGCACCTTCCTTGCTTTACACAAGGGGTTGCTGGACGTCATCGGGCCTATCCCTCAGTCTCTCTTGATAAGTACCATTATATTATTGTTTTGATGATATACCATTAATAGTAGTCATTTCTAATTAATTTGTCAACCTATCATCATGCTATCCTTTTCGGAAGTATTGTCAATTAAGTTGCATTCCATGTATACTAACCTTAAAATAATAGTTTTTTACTATATAGAAAACGGGGTTATTAAATGGCACTATCAAATCGATTAAAAAACTTACCGCCGCACTTTTTCGCATCACTTGTACGAAATGTTGAAGAAGCTCTTTCGGAAGGTCGAGACGTTATTAACTTGGGGCGTGGTAACCCCGATCAACCTACTCCACCTCACATTGTAAAAGCACTTCAAGAAGCGGTTGAAGATCCAGCAACACACGGGTACTCCCCGTTCAGAGGAACGCCCGAATTAAAACAGGCGGTTGCCGACTTTTATAAGCGAGAATACGATGTTCAAATTGACCCGACAACAGAAGTCGCAATTCTATTTGGTACAAAACCCGGCTTGGTTGAGTTACCGCTTGCCATAATGAACGAAGGTGAATTACTTTTGCTTCCGGATCCTGGATATCCCGATTATTTATCAAGTGTAAGCTTGGCAAACATTAAATATGATTTAATGCCATTGGTAGCTGAGAATGATTTTTTACCTGATTATAATGCCTTAACGGAAGAACAAAAAAAACAAGCAAAATTAATGTATCTGAACTACCCGAACAATCCAACCAGCGCAACTGCCAATATACCTTTCTTCGAAGAAACGGTTGCATTGGCAAAAGCCAATGATATTGCCATCCTTCACGACTTCGCTTACGGTGGAATCGGTTTTGACGGCGTTAAGCCTGTCAGTTTCCTACAGGCGGAAGGCGCTAAAGACGTTGGCATTGAAACGTACACGTTGTCAAAGACCTATAACATGGCCGGTTGGCGGGTCGGCTTCGCTATCGGTAATGCTGATATCATAGAAGCAATCAACTTATTACAAGACCATCTATTCATTGATATTTTCCCGGCTGTTCAGCGCGCGGCTGCGGCTGCGTTAACAGGAAGCCAAGATTGTGTAGATGAACTCGTATCCCTCTACGAAGGTCGCAGAAATGTCCTAATTTCCGAATGTAGACGAATCGGTTGGGACGTCGTTGCCCCAACAGCTTCTTTCTTCGCTTGGTTGCCTGTTCCAATAGGATATACAAGTGAGTCTTTAACCAATTTACTATTGGATAAAGCGGACATTGCCGTTGCACCCGGGCACGCCTTCGGAAAACATGGCGAAGGTTATGTACGCGTAGGCTTATTAGTAGAAGAAGATCGTATAATTGAAGCGATTGCAAGGATTGAAAAACTCGGTCTATTTTCTTAATGATTATTGTGTCTGTTGAAATATAGAATCATTTTAACTTCGCTTGCGCTAAGGAATGGCTCTGGCTGCCCTTGAATGGAGCCTATGCACAGTTTATACACTGACTATTTCCACTCATCTAATTACCAAAGTAAGGGATCAAAACTTGTATAGTTTTGATCCCTTACTTTTATGTTAATTCATATTAAAATTTAATGTTATCCGGGTCTGGACCAACTCGATGATTCTTATTCAAACTATCGATGCGTGCCATATCTTCTGCTGTTAACTTGAAATCGAACACGGTAGCGTTTTCGGCGATGCGATGTTCTTTCGTCGATTTCGGAATTGTGATAACGCCATTTTGTAAGTCCCAGCGTAAAATGACTTGGGCTATGGATTTACCATATTTATCGGCAATTTCTTGAAGTTCCGTATTATCGAGCAACCCTCCCTGCATAAGCGGAGACCATGCTTCCAATTGAATATCATGTTGTCGGCAAAATGCATGCAGTTCTTTTTGTGTCAAACGTGGATGATATTCCACTTGGTTTAGCATCGGTTTAATTTCCGCATCTTTCATCAAATCTTCCAGGTGATGAATCTGGAAATTACTTACACCGATTGCTTTAACCCGACCTTCCTTATAAAGGGTTTCCATTGCGCGCCATGCTTCTTTATATTTACCAGCTACAGGCCAATGAATTAGGTATAAATCCAAATATTCTACACCTAGTTTAGTTAAGCTTTCTTCATAAGCTGCGATTGTCGTTTCGTACCCCAACTCTGAATTCCAGACTTTTGATGTGATGAATAGATCTTCTCTTGCAACTCCAGATTCCGCCATTGCTTGACGAACACCTTGTCCCACGCCAACTTCATTGCCATAAATCGCGGCTGTATCGATACTGCGATAGCCATGTGTAATTGCAGTTTTCACTGCATTCACCAGTTCTTGTCCCTCTTTAACTTTAAATACCCCAAGACCCAACCAAGGCATTTTCACGCCATTTTGCAATGTTGTTGTTGATTGTAAGTTGTTCATAATTCAATTCCCTCCAATGTTGTAATTACCACTATATTGCAATCATTTCTCGTCTAAAATTGCTCCCTTATTCAGGATGTGCCTAGTTTTTGCTGATCTTTCCTTTCCAGTGCTCCGCTGATTCCTGTTAATAGTGCGGCAATCAGTACCATTGTCCCTCCAATCCATGCTGTATGAATAAGCCCGATTGAATCTGTTACTACTCCGCCTGCGTAGGCACCTATTGCAATTCCCGCATTAAATGCAGCTATGTTCATTGCGGAGGCTATGTCTACTGCACCTGGCACAAAACGTTCGGCTAACATGACGACATACACTTGAAGTCCCGAAACGTTCATAAATGCAAACAAGCCCATGAAAATTATTGTGATAAGACCTGCGATCTTAAATGGTACCGTAAACGTCAAAACAATAAGCACAATTGCCTGGGCGATAAACATATAGAATAGCGAGCCGATCGGGTTTTTATTTGATAGTTTTCCGCCTATCATATTACCGATTGCAATCGCGATTCCATAAACAAGTAAAATCATCACGATTGTTCCTTGTTTAAATCCTGTTATCGTTTGAAGCATCGGTGATAAGTACGTGAATACGACAAATGTTCCTCCGTACCCAAGTGCTGTAATCGTCAAGACTAGCAATATCCGACTATTTGTCACGAGCTTGACTTGATTCCGAATAGATGTGGGTTTACTTTGACGTAAATCGGATGGTACAAGAATACTATTCGCAATTAACCCTATAATCCCTATAATTACGATTGCCACAAAGGCAAAGCGCCAACCAAATTGCTGTCCAATAAATGTACCGAATGGAACTCCTGTAATCGTAGCAACTGTGAGTCCTGTAAACATGATTGAAATTGCGCTTGCTCTGCGATTTTCGGGAACGACGTCAGCGGCAATCGTCGATCCAATCGACATAAATACACCGTGTGAAAATGCAGAAATGACACGGGCAAGCAGTAAGACCGAAACACTTGTTGCACTTGCCGCGATGCCGTTCCCTATAATAAAGACTACCATAATCCACAGCAGTAATGATTTCCGCGGCATTCTAGAAGTGAGTGACGTTAAAATTGGCGCACCAACCATTACGCCTAGTGCATAGAGCGAAACAGTCAGCCCAGCTGTTGTAACCGATATATCGAGATCTTGAGAAATCAGCGGCAATAGCCCCACACTGATAAACTCCGTTGTTCCAATTGCAAATGCACTGACAGCTAAGGCAAGCAGTGCAAACATACTTCTCTTTTTATCTAAAGTCATTCTTTTCCTTTCCTTTCTATTCCCACGTTATATGATTAAATCGACGAAGAGCTAAAATTTATATCGTGTAACCCACCGCTTATGTTAGTATGATTCACAAGGGTCATAAAGAAAAGTACGCACTTTAAAGTGCTGTAGGTACCAATTAGTGATATAGGTACTTTTAGGTTCCTATAGAGGAGGATTATAATGACAAAAAAGAAGTATAATATATCTGTCGAAGCGACATTAGAAGTGATTGGCGGAAAGTGGAAATGTGTGATCCTCTGCCATTTAACTCATGGTAAAAAACGAACCAATGAATTGAAACGACTCATGCCTGATATTACGCAAAAAATGTTAACGCAACAATTGCGTGAACTGGAAGCGGATGGCGTTATTAACCGGATTGCCTACAACCAGGTTCCCCCGAAAGTGGAGTATGAGCTAAGTGAATATGGTTTAAGTTTAGGGAGCATTTTGGATGCGCTATGTGCATGGGGAGATGTTCATATCACGATGGTATATGGAGATAAATTTTCTGTCCTAGGCGATAGCGTTTTGAACGATAAGCTGAGATAACTAACTGCATAAAAAAGAGATTCCATTCACACGGAATCTCTTTTTCCACTTTGCGGGGAGGTTATTTTCAACTGCATTATTTTCATTGTCATAACATCTCTGCCCTCTTTGTGGTGCGTTAAAAATCACCCTTTATGATTTTTTCAAGCTCACCATAATCCTGATTATAGCGAATCTCTTCTATTTTACCTTCCTCGGGTAATACTGCAAGGCCCGTTATCTCGGCTTTCTTTTTGTTGCCGCCCTCTTTTTTATACTTTACATGAACCGTAAAGCCGTAATCACTGGGCCGATCCTCGCTTTGTTCCACGTCAATCTTGTCGACAGTAATTTGATAGCCTGAGTTATCAGCTGCAACTTGATAATTCAAAGGGTAAATTAGAATGTGTCTGTCATATCCTAATTCGGTGAAATGCGGTCCGTATATCTTCTCCAGATAGTTGGTGAACTCTGTATCATCCGGCGGTGTATCCGGATTGTTGCGTTGTTGTTTTATCAAATCGTTAAAAATTCTAGTAAATTCCTTGTCGGGAGCAGTAAATTCATGTTCAAGTACAGTTTGAATGGCAACCTTATTTTTGTCTTCTGGTTCCGTTACCGAACATGCTGCAATCAGCAATGAAAAAAGTGCGAGGGAAAGCAATAATCCGATATCTCGATGTTTGTTTCCCCTTTGAGTGGTAGATGGATCCTTCCTAAAGAATTTACGATACATAAAGTCAACTCCCCGTATAATGTATGGTCAATTTATTTCACAAAGATAGTATCTACTCTTTATTAGCCACAGCTTCAAACGTTATTGCCTGTTTTGGGTTCACCGGATACTCCCCAAAATTATAGTCCGAAGAAATTGTAATATTTTCAAACCCTATGTCTTCTAAGATTAGCTTGAATTCTTCTATTCCATACCAACGTAAAGGGAATCGTTCAAGTTCGGTTTGTAAAAGCGTACCGTTACGCCATTTCTCATATCGCCCATGCGCTATTGAGTACTGATGGATATAGTCAATTTCAACAGTTTTATTTTCCAATGTGATACTATCACCGTTTGCACATTCCCAAGTTCTAGTCGAGACTTTGCCTATCGTGACATCGGACTGCATAAATAAATCAACAATTAACCTTCCACCATCTATAAGATGATGGAAAAAGTTTTTCAACGCTTCAATAGACTCCTCTCTCTTATGCAGTAACAAAAATGTACCCGCAGGGATAATTATGGCATCATATTTCTGACTTAATGAAAATGACTCCATATCTCCTTCGAAAAGGTTAGGAGTTAAACCCCCTTTTTTCGCAGTTGGTACGACAGATAGTTAACATATCAGCCGAACTGTCAAATCCATCAACCTTAAATCCTTTTTCCATAAGTGGTATCAAGATTCGACCTGTACCGCTGGCGGGTTCGAGAATACGCCCTGTGCAAGAATCTAATCTATTTAAATAATATTCCACATCCCCGAATGAATGCCCTACAGGTTTGTCTAAATCATAGACTTCAGAGGATAACTTACTATAATAACTTAACAATTTACTTCTCCTTTCAACTTCCACACTTATTTACCATCAAATACAATTATTTTTAAATACTCCAACTATTAAAATGTATAGATGACGGTATATTGAAGAACCAATCGCCTATAGCACATTAAAATGGTGATTTTTATTTTAACTTAATAAGATACTTTCGTACGGCAGTGCTAAATTTCACATTTATTCCCCTACAAAACCAAGCTGTACAGAATTTGCAATTTGTTGATAACCAATTTC
Source organism: Sporosarcina sp. Y838 (assembly GCF_056786515.1). NCBI lineage: Bacteria > Bacillati > Bacillota > Bacilli > Caryophanales > Caryophanaceae > Sporosarcina > Sporosarcina sp. Y838. Next base: position 257,912 of record NZ_JBXCJD010000005.1, read on the forward strand.
CTGGTAGATTTTGTTCGATGTCTGATTCAATAAATCTGTATAAAGAACGCAGAACTTATATTCTTTAAGAAGTTCTTGTGTTCCAGTAGCAACCATCGTCCGGGCATAGCCTTTTTTCCTCTCTTCCCGAGGTGTAAATACGAGAGACACTGTAACGCCATGATTTGTCGGGCGCGCTTTTTTCATCATTGATACGACTTTCCCGCCATCCTCCCACAAAAATACTTCCTGTTCTTCTACAAATGATGCAACTCGTTTTTTTACATCTGCTTCAGCTGAAGATGGTAATTCTGCATCTTCTTCAAACAAGTTGTACCACTTTTCAATTAGCGGACAGTCATCTTTATCTGCAAAACGCCAGGAACCCGGGCTGTGCGTTAATGACTCATTTACGTTATCCAGTCGGTATATTCCTTGATCCATCAACAACTTATGAGTCATACCTATTTTCGCTTCCCATTTCTTTGCAAAAAAGTATGCCCATGGTTTCAAACTAATGATAGAACTAATTTCGATTCCAAGTTCCATTAATTCTCTAATTAACAAATCCATACATTCTTCCAACCTGTCTTCATCGGTAAAAACAAGGTTTAAAGGATGTGGAGGTGTCATTTGAAATAGTGCTAGCACTTCCCCATCCTCTTCAATTATTGCCATGAAGGGGTTTTCATACCTTCCTGCTTTGATAGCATGCAACACCCCTAGAAAAAGACTGTAGACATCTTCCCCTTTAAATAAAGTCGGTTCCGCTTTTAATCCGAATTCATTCACGTCTGCAAATTGCTTCAATTCCATTCCCACCAACTCCATTCACAGTAATTAGTTTCTTCGAAATCTTATGCCAATTTTACCATAAACGACCAGTACACTGTAGCGTAGTTTGAAATCCATTGATTAGAGGAAAGCTTTAAAGATTGAGTCTGACCAGTAAAGGGAGATGAAAACCATATCTGACTTTTGTCCAAAAGCATTGACGGAGGAGCCAACCCCTAATCAGCTTGTAGATTGTAAGTTATGCGGTTTATATGAACACGGAACACGGATGGTCTGGGGTGAAGGTAATCCGAATGCGCCCATTATGATTATTCTCGATAATCCCGGAGCACGTGAGGACCGTGAAGGTGAGGAATTTCTTTGCGGGACGCGGCAAACTCTACAAGAAGTTGCCAGCGAGGCAGGCTTAAAATTAGATGATTTGTATGTCACTTTTATCTTGAAAAGAAAACCCGTGCGCGCCTATGAAAAAGAGGTAACCCGTCAAATCTGTATGCAACATTTAGATCAACAGCTTACAGAAAAGAAACCCAGTCTAATTCTTTGCTTGGGAAATGTGGCGGTCCAATCTTTTTTTCAAAATACCGAAGCTGATGTGAAGTCATTACGGGGTAGTTGGCATGATGTACGAGGATTTCAGACGGCCGTCGCTTACCATCCACTTGCTGTTAGACGTCGACCTAACTTACGTTCATTATTTTTACAGGACTTGAAGTTCGTTGCAGAACGGTATGGTGATTTGAATCGGTGACAGGCACGTTTTCAAATTAGAAACTGTTCAGGCTACTCATTATTAATACAAAAAAGACATGCACCGGTTAAGATGCATGTCCTTTTCTATGTATGATGAGTACTTCTCATTCATATTCACCAAAGCATCGGTTTTTGAACCATGAGCCAAAGCATAATCAGCATAAGACCAATATATATCCAAGAAGTTGTATTCAAACGATTAAGTATTTTATTTTTATCAGTATCCGGATTTTTAAATTTCCGTAAGACAATTGTAAATCCTTTGGCCAGAAAAACTCCAGATAAAAGCATTACTGCAAGCGTCAAAATTACCCATGATGTATACCATGGCCAAGGTCCAAATATTAATAAGAGGGCACCAGTGTAGACGAGAGAATGTCCTGCATGCATGACGATACGGATGATGACGTTGATAACGGATAAATAAGTTTCCTCTATTACAGTTTCAACGTCACGCAATCGCTTAATAATCGGCATTAATATAAATAATGGACCTATGGCGAGGACAGCACTGATAACGTGCAGAAAGACAATCGCACCATAGATTCCCGAATTCATTCAGAACGTCATTTCGCCACGGGGCTATATTCATGCACCCATACGCTCATCGTTGGGATCCATGGCATTTTATCATGCATCGCAAGAATGGATTGTTTATATTCCTCCATCGATGTGTAGCCTTCTTGCTTTGCATTTTCGTCCGTCATTTCACCAAGCGTCTGTGAATATATTGCATCTACTTTGAACTCTTTACCTTCGAGTACCATTATTTCACCAAGATCTGCATAAACACCATTACGACGTGTAGCCGTTTTTTCGCCATTTATCACTTTCTCAACATCTTTTGGAATCGTAACAAGCCTCTCAATCGAACATGTTTTTTCAGGAAGTCTAACATTTGATTGTTCACTCATGTAAATCGCCTCATTTCATAAAATAACAACTCCCTCTATCATAACTATTCCAAACGAAATTAGCGAGACTTCTGGTCACCAATACTAAAATAAAGACAAAATAGGCTCAGTATCCAGGTAACCAGATACTGAGCCTTCACTTATCAGTAATTAAATCTGTTTCAACAAATTCGCCATCTCAATTGCAGAATTCCCTGAATCCCATCCTTTATTTCCAGCTTTCGTTCCTGCCCGTTCAATTGCTTGTTCAATTGTATCCGTCGTCAAGACACCGAAGATGACTGGGATGCCTTCCTGCAGATTGATGGCTGCGACTCCTTTAGCAACTTCATTACAAACAAAGTCGAAATGCGGTGTTGATCCGCGTATGACTGTGCCAAGTGTGATAACAGCATCGTACTTGCCGGAAGCAGCCATTTTCTTCGCGATTAGCGGGATTTCATAAGCACCCGGTACCCACGCAACAGCAATATCACTTTCATCCACTCCGTGACGATGCAATGCATCTTCCGCTCCGCTCAATAATTTACCAGTGATGAAATCATTGAATCTAGCAACGACGATACCGATTTTAAGCCCTGTTCCAATTAAATGTCCTTCATAAATTGTTCCCATTATTATTTCCCCCTCAACTATTTAGTATATGGCCCATTTTACTTTTCTTTGTGTCCATATACGCTTTATTTGATTCTTTTACTGGCATTTCGATTTGAATACGCTCCGTTACTTCCAAGCCATGTCCACCCAGACCGGCGATTTTACGCGGGTTGTTCGTCAAAAGATGAATGGTTGTTAAACCGAGTTCCCTTAGGATTTGTGCGCCGATTCCGTAATCTCGGAGGTCATCCGGGAATCCTAATTTTTCATTAGCCTCAACCGTGTCGTATCCTTCTTCTTGTAGCTTGTATGCTTTCATTTTATTGACAAGACTGATGCCCCGCCCTTCCTGACGCATATACAGCAGGACGCCTCTTCCGGTTTTTTCAATCTGCGTGAGTGCTGCCTGAAGTTGAGGGCCGCAATCACATCGGCATGAGCCAAAGACATCGCCTGTCAAACATTCCGAATGAACGCGGACTAGTACATTTTCAGCATTTTCAATATCACCCTTTATCAAAGCAATATGTTCATGCCCGGTTTCTGTTTCTTTAAAAGCGACTGCTTTGAAATCACCATAATCCGTCGGCAAATCAATATCCACGATACGCTCGACAAGTTTTTCAGTTTTTCGGCGATAAGCAATCAGTTCCTGAATCGTTAAAATTACAAGGTCATATTTATCCGCGATTTCTTTTAGCTGTGGTCCTCTAGCCATCGTTCCATCGACATTCATAATTTCAACTATCACGCCCACCGGCTCTGACCCAGCAAGCTTCGCAAGGTCGACCGCAGCTTCTGTATGACCTGACCTTTTTAAGACACCGCCAGCCTTGGCAATCAATGGGAAAATATGACCGGGTCTTGTGAAATCAGTCGGTCTGGCTTCACTCCCCAGCATCTTCAACACGGTTTCTGATCGTTCAAATGCAGAAATACCAGTGTGACACTGCGCGTGATCGATGCTTATCGTGAAAGCTGTTCCGTTTACATCGGTATTATTATTTGTCATAAGTCCAAGATCAAGCTGTTGGGATTTCTCTTCATCTATCGGCACGCAAATCAATCCACGACCTTCAGTCGCCATGAAATTAATCATTTCCGGCGTTGCAAATTCACCAAGCGCAACAAAGTCCCCTTCATTTTCGCGATCCTCGTCGTCAACAACAATTATCGCTTTTCCTTTTTTCAGATCTTCGATTGCTTTTTCTACGGTAGTGTACATCTTTTTTCCTCCTTAACTGAGGAATCCGCTTGCGACAAGTGTATCCATTGTTAAACCGCCAGTTGATTTCTCTTTGTTAGTAGTAGTCATAAGCCGTTCAATATATTTTGCAAGCATGTCGCATTCTACGTTCACTTTATCCCCTGGTCTTTTCCGACCGATGATTGAGTCATCTTGTGTAACCGGAATTAGTGAGATGATAAAACTTTCTTCTGTCACACCAAAGACAGTAAGCGAAGTCCCATCCACTGTTACTGAACCTTTCGGGATGAAATACTTCAACAATTGAGGCTCGACACTGATTTCAACATAAATGGCATTTTCTTTTTGTCTCACTGACACGACTTCTCCGGTGCCATCAACATGTCCGCTGACGATATGACCACCGAATCGACCATCTGCCGCCATTGCACGCTCAAGATTGACGGGACTTCCCGTTCGCAATGCATGAAGCGTTGTCGCCTTGACTGTTTCAGGCATGACGTCGGCAGAAAAATGATTACTTGAGAAGTCCGATACCGTCAAACAGACACCGTTCACTGACAAACTGTCGCCTTTTTTAACATCGCTCAGCACTTTAGCGCAACGAATTGATAGTTGCATTGAATTCGATCCTGGTCTGACCGCTGAAACTGTTCCTATTTCTTCGATAATTCCAGTAAACAATTATAGTCAATCCTCCTTCAGGAACTTGGCACGCAATCGAATATCGTCCCCGATTTGTTGCACATTAAAAAAACGGAGTGATTCTCATCCGCCATCCTGTTCTGCGTGTCGTCCACATAGATAGATGCCTATTGCCAGTCAATCTCAGTGATTTACAAATACAGTTCATCCGCCAAGCCTTCAGTGATGAAACTGCAAAGGAAACGGCTGTCGCCTTCGACTAACATCTTCATGCTTCTAATCTTTACAAGACGATTTAAAATTACATTCAAAAAAGGTACATTTTCTGAGATCCTTTCAATTAAAACGAGAGGATATTCGAAAAAGCAGGTTCCAACTCTGGTGTATCGAGTGTAAAAAAATTGTTTCTGTAGCGCAGTCAGTTATGACATTAGCTGTTTTGGGCGTCCTGAGATGCCTTTCTAAAATAGTTCGAATTGGATTCTTTCCACCATGGGGCAAACGGGTGGTGAGGAAAGGGTTATTGTGAAGTACGGTTTGTACGCCAACCAAAATAGCATCATGGATATTGCGGAGGTGATGGATAATAAGTAATCCATTTGCTGTCCCCATTCTGCGCTGAAAGTCTACCGTCAAGAGTTGCGGCGGCTTTCAAGGTGTCGTATGGTGTCCCGTATTTACTGAAATACAAAAATGCTTGGTTTGACTGCTCTGCCTCTTGTTGTAAAATGCCGGAGATGACTTCGATTCCCGCTACTTTAAGAAGCCCGACTCCTGTTCCTTTTACGGAAGGATTCGGATGGAAAGACGCAACAAAGAAACGTTGAATTCCTGACGATCTAAGTAGATCTGTACACGAAAGTGTTTTCCCTCTATGGAAAAACTGTTCTAGTGCCAAATATAGATCTGCACCAACAGAATTCAAACCTGTCATCGTCAGTGCCTGCACTTCTGTATGAGGTGTTCTAGCTCGCAAATGTGCACCGGTCCCTAATATCAGACCGTCTTTCGCGCAAACAGCACCGACGAGTAGATTCGGCGAGGCTTGTCCCTGTGCAGTCCGCACCAGTTCAAGAGCAACTCTCATATAATGTTGAGGTTCCATTTGCATTCCCCCTTTCACTATTTGAAAGGGCAGAGCTTGCAAGCATAGTACGTATAGCCAAAACACTTCTCCCATCCAGACTGTAACTGTCGGTGCCGGAATTTCACCAGCTCCACCGCCTTCCAAACGAAGAAGGACGGGTCACGGACTTACGAGCTATGCTCGATCACCGTCGGTAAGGAATTTCACCTTGCCCCGAAGAGTTTGTTTATACGTACCGATTTAAATTTACCATACTTTTATAAAAAAAACAAAAAAACTCAGTTCGTTTCGAAACGGAACTGAGTCTCAGTCATCATTGTCCTTATTCTTTTAAGTCTCCAATCGAATCGATATCAATGTATTACGGAACAACTAGACCAAATTTTGACACCTTCCATACTTACGCCAAGTTCTTCAAATTTACCAACGGATTTCCAGGATATGCGTTGAACGTTAATGCTATCCAAGCTTCGAGCGGTGCCTCTGGACCAAAGTCAGCACCCCCTGTTGTGAATGGAGATTTTATTTTACCACTTTCGCTTTCAATTCAATTTCAACATTTCCTTTTATCGCCCGGCTAATCATACAGGATGTTTCTGCCTTTTCCGCAAGTTTATAAGCAAGTGCTACATCCTCTTCAGTCGCATCCAGTTTCAAAACGATTTGGGGTTTATGTATAATTTTTTTGTATGTAATGACACCGTTTGTTACATCGACAATCCCTACAGACTCCATTGTCAACGCTTCCTTTTCAAGCTTACTGCGTTCCATCATCGCAGCGAGCGTAATAATATAGCATGTGGCGGCTGCTCCTAATAACATTTCATCAGGGTTTGTACCTACTCCTGGCCCATCCATTTCAGGAGGTATTGACACTGTTGTCTTCAAATTCCCAGCATCAATCGTTCCGATATCATTTCGTAAACCTGGCCAATCCGCTTTCAAATAAAAGTGATGTTCTGCCATCGTGTATGCCCCCCTTATATTTTGTTGCTGTAATCATCTGTACAATTCTATTTTACACTTCAGTCTCAATTCGTAGTATTAAATTGATTGGCATTTTCCAATAGCTTATCTGAAAGTAAGGATAGCTCTCCTCCCGTTTTCTCAACTTCTTGCATCGCTTCGACTTGCTCCTGAAATGCCTGTATCATTAGCATTGCATTACTCTTATTTTTCTTTGAAACATTTCCCACTTGTTGCGTAGATTGTTCCAACAAGGGTAGGCCGCTTTCCAATAAGTCTAATTGTTCTTTCATAATGAACAACTTTTGATCCAATAGTCGAATATGATTTGTAGCTTCTTTAAAATTCTTACTATTTTCATAAGTCATGCTCTCAAAAGCCGTCGCATTCTGTTTCATTTTTTCTATGTAAGCAGTAGAATTACCAACAGATTGTTCCATTTCAGAAATCGTTCCTTTTATTAATTCTGTTGCATTGGCAGATTGCTCCGCTAAACGTTGTACCTCGTTCGCTACTACTATGAAACCCGCTCCTGCATTTCCAGCTCTTGATGCTTCAATTTTCGCATTTAATGCAAGCATGCGTGTTTGGTTCGTAATTTTGTCAATTGTCGTAACAACTTGTGATACAGACAAGAACTTTTTTTGTAAAGCATCAATCGTTTGAATGACGCTTTTCATACTATCAAAGAAGGTATGCATACTATTAGCAGTTTCGATTGTCGAATCCTCTCCAGCTTTTACGACTTGCTCCGTAACTGTTGCCACTTGAAATACTTCGTCCATTTTATTGAACATAACACCCATTTGCATTTTCATATGCTGAAAAGCTTGTTGCTGAGATACTGAAACTGAAACTGTCTCCGATGCAATCTTCTCTAACTCAGAAACTTGAACTTTTAAATAATCGTTTTTCGTTAGAAGTGTATTTGAATTCTCATTTAAGTGACTTCCGTTCTGCGCTAATTGTGTACTGGTGTTTTTAATTTCCACTAGCATCTGAGACATATTGTTGATCATCTTCTGGAAACTTTTTATAAGGGAATGAAATTCGGGTGTAGTTGATTGAATCGATAGGTTGACACTTAAGTCTCCCTCCCTGACCATTTGCATTTTTTGTTGTAATACAGTTATTGGTTTCGTCATTCGGTGAATCGTTGGTGTAATGACTAGTAATGCAATGATTAATGCAAGTAGGATTGACACATAAATTACCTTACTCATTTCTCTCGTATCAGATAAGTAATCGCTGTCTGGAACGACAATAACATATTCTCCGCCTAATTCTTGAATACGGAAAAAGCTAATGGTATATGGATTCCCCTGAATCGTTTCATGTAAAATACCTTTTCCTTCTTTACTAATTTTTTCTGCGATTTGATTAGACAACTTCAGAGTTGAATTTCCATTAACAGCAAAAGGGATCAGTTGATCATCCTTACCGTAAAATATAGTTGGATTATAACCATCTTGCGTTAGTGAAACATGTTGCCTTTTTATGACTCCCTCAAGCTCTTTCATAAAGTTTTCTTGATTACCTACATGCACTAACATCAATGTTTTCGCCATATCGTTGACAATTGTCACTTCTCGTTCCAAGTGTGAAGATACAAGATTTATCGTGCTGGTTTTCATTTTTTCATATGCTGTCAACCCTATCGTAATGGTAGATACTAGTAAGATAGCTAAAATTACACCTAGAAGTCGCAATTTAAATGAGATGGTTGTTAGCCTTAATGAAAAGACTTTCCTTTTCACTTTTTTAAAAAGGGACGAGCCCATTTTTAAAAATTTAATCCTTTTACTCCAAACAGCCTTTTCTTGTACCATTCGCCTCATCTCAACAAGCACCTCACAGGAATTTATACTCAATTTTCTCACAAGCATGTAAAAACCCTGTAAAAGTTGTGTAAAGTTTCTGTAATTTTTATAAGATTTATGTTAGTGATGATAAAAAGGTCACTGAAAGATTTACGTATTGAAGATTTATCTGTTGATTAATCGATTACTTGCATAATACCGGGGCTTGAAAACCACCATTTTCACTGGACTATTTTCGGCCCGCTTACGGCTAATTTATCACAACTCCTTTACTGAGGGGCGAGTGTGGCTAGAAGTGACTCCGTCACTTCTAAGCCACACTCTTTTCAGACATCCTGTTGTGAATAATTGCCTGCCGCGTTCCTACAATATTCACTTGAAAAATGCGGTTTCATTAAAAGAATAGAATAGATGATTTTCTATAGGTAGTGTAAGTGCCCGAAGATCCAATTTCGGGCACTCTTGCACGTTGTACATCGTATTCTCTGCTTACTCTTAGAAAAAGTTAAATGATGCTCTATAATAAATCGACACTTTTTAAACTAACATTAAGAATGCGATAGTAGAAGGTTTGAGCGGTCAAAATTGTATCTTTGACCGCTTCTCTCCAGGTGAGAAGCGGTCTATTCCTTCGTCCCGAAAAGATTCTGCACTTCTTGTATCTATGTCTTTGGAGTGCGACGAATGAACAACCACTCTACGATTATCGAAAAAATAAGTAGGGATGCGACTTCGTCGCATCCCTACTTATTAAGACATCTCGATAATGGTATAGAAGTTGTTCAATTCAAAGCGAACCAAAAGCAAATCCACACGTTGTGCCCAGTGTGTGATCAAGTTATTTACTGATTATTATTAGTTAATCGTCAGATGCGTATTTTTACATATTAAAAAAACCCTTTATTCAGCGAACACTTGACGCCACTCATCTTTTTTCTTAAGCATTTCTTTCGCCAATCCTTTTGCCCCTTCCAGGCTATGGCTTGCAGCCCAACCACACTGCACTTCATTGCAAGCTGGAACCTCTGTTGCTGTGAGTACATCTTCCAATGTCTTTTCTAACACAATTAAAATGTCATCAAAATCATCATGATTGATAACGGATAAGTAAAAACCTGTTTGGCAACCCATAGGACTTAGGTCGACAACATTATCCGAATGGTTTCGAATATTTTCAGCCATTATATGTTCAATAGAATGAAGGGCATCCATTTTCATATGCTCTTTGTTCGGTTGTTTGAAACGAATATCGTATTTATACACTTCATCACCATGGGTCCCTTGCTTAACACCTGCTAATCGCACGTACGGTGCCCTAACTTTTGTATGATCTAAGTTAAAACTTTCAACATTCATTTTCATTTTTATCTCCCTCTCATTATCTATTGAATTCCTATCTGTTTACCACATAATATAAATGTTATTACTATTTATATCATAAAAAGGATTTATTAGCTATCAGAATAGTTGAAATAACACAATACTTCTTGGGGGAAATAAATTATGCAAAGTCATTTCCCCCTTAATTAATTTACAAATAAAAACAAGCCCCCTTAACATCGTCAGGGAGGCCTACTCTTACTTATTACATAACTTCAATTGAATGTTCTTCGTGCTCATGTAATTCATTATCGTCTTCTACATGAATTTGTATTTTATGTGAGCCTGATTCTGTGAATTTGTAAGCTATTGAATACTCGCCGGCAACTTTTTCTTCCGCATCTATCCAATCATGTTTGTCGGGATTAGCGTCATCCCAGATTTCAAAACGTACACGCGCTTTTTCAAATGGCTCTCCATCAAATTGCAAGTTCACGATGAATTCATTATCCTCGCCCGACTTTATATTTTCACGTTCCATAAAGTCCATCGAAAATCCGTCTGCGTGGTGATTTTCAACTTCTCCTTCAGCTGCCTTTTCATAATGCCCGCCGTCACCAACTGTAACTTCTTTCACGGGCATTGTGTGCAAGCCTCTCGCTGTTACATGGACTTGAATATGGAACAGTCCATCATGATTAAATGTTTTTTCAGCTGAGTATATTCCATTGTCGTCGTTAGTTGATTCAACTTTTTCACTAGCGTCTTTTTTACCTTCTTCCCAGATTTCGAATACAACTTCATCTGCATCATCTATTTTGTCTTCACCCTGTGTAACGACAGCAGACATTTCTACAGTTCCATTCACTTCAACCTCTTCTGTAACAGTTAGGTCTACTTTAAGTGGTAGTGCTATTCCTGCTGCGTCTTTTTTCACAGCATCCTCTTTACCGCATGCTGCCATTGTTAGTAACACAAGTACAGCCAATACCACTCCAATTTTTCTCTTCATTGAAATCCCCCCGTTGTCTTTTTACTGAACGTAGTTCGCTATGTTAGTAAATGATAAGTTAGAACTTATTGTGAGATAATACGTTTCACAGGTTTTTCATATTTATTGGAAATAATGATTATATTGAAATAAGTTCCTATCTCGAATTCACCCACCATTATGATTATAGCGATGAACAGCAAATGAGGGAACTGATTCGCATGTTTATAGAAAAGAAGATGAATGGGGTAAATTTCAAGGACTTAAATTTGGCAGAGCAACTCTATCGCAAAGCACTTCTTACCTGGTGATCTTTTCGCACGGGTCCAACTTTTTTTGTTAAATTGAATTTCCAAAACACCTCCTGAAATTACAATCAGGAGGTGTTTCGTTGTTAGTATTTTTTTCGAGAGCGACTCTTTACAATACTAATAATAGCAGGCAAAACTGATATAAAAATAATTAATAATATAACAGTAGAAAAGTTTTCTTTAATAATGGGTATATTACCGAAGAAGTAGCCTGCCATTGTACATATCCCTACCCATAACGCTGCGCCTATAATATTGTAAATTAAGAAATAACGGTAGTTCATCCTGCTAGCACCTGCTACAAAAGGAACGAACGTACGAACAAAAGGCATAAAACGTGCGATTACAATTGTTTTCCCACCGTGCCTATTAAAGAAATTCTCAGCTTTATTCATCTTATCCTGATTAATTAATTTCCCCATAAAACTGCCCGGCTTAATTGTCATTCCAACTTTCATACCTATGTGATAATTCACTGTGTCGCCAATGACTGCCGCTATAAAGAAGCCACTGAGTAGAACGACGATATTGAATGCGTCCATCGCTGCAAGCGCACCGCTTGCAAACAATAATGAATCACCTGGCAAAAAAGGAAAAATCACAAGACCTGTTTCAACAAACACGATTAAAAATACAATTGCATAAGACCAAATACCGAAGTTCTGAATAATTTCAACCAAGTGCTGATCTATATGCAATATGAAGTTGATTAGATTTTGAATTATAGTCATTCACAAACTCGCTTTCAAATTTATTTATCAGATAAACTGATGGGCACAACCTCATTCATCATACTTCTTTCAACTGAAATTGTCACTAAGTGTAATAGAATTAGATGTTATGGTACAAGCTAATTTAAACAATAACCCAATTTACTTTTATCATCATTTGAATACAATTCTGTTACAATATGCTTAGATATTACATATTATGTTCAAACTAAAGCTTGGAGGTATCACAATGAATGACAAAGACACACAAAGCGTTTCAACTCTTACATATATTATAGTCGAACGTATTATGGGTTGGTACGACCAAAAAACAAGTCGTACTGTTCACCAAATCCATTTATATAATGATACGATTTCAACAGCACAACACACTTTTAAATTAGACCATGTACATGACATGTCATACAAACCCTTTTCCAGTGGAAACGGTTTTTTCTATTTACACACAACACAAGGTGTCTTTTCCTATGAAGTCGATACAAATCCGACTCACTTCATTCTGACGTATAAAAATTTACGGAGGTAATCATTCCCTTTTTAAAAATTTTGTTTAGTTTCCCCTTGTTGAAGGTATATAAAGATAGAGATAAAAAAATGGAGGGATTTTATAATGACTATTAAAAAAACTGTTGAAAACGCCATTCAGGCAAAGAAAGAAATCGATGAGTTGGTTACACAAGGATATACACATGATGATATTTATATTTTCGCACATGACAAAAAAAGAAGCGACCACATTACTGATGCACTCGATACAGAAACCGTCGGTATGAAAGAACAAGGTTTCTTGGATAGCATGAAGAATATGTTCTCTTCCCGTGGTGATGAACTTCGCAGCAAAATGGAAGGTGCAGGTCTAACAAAAGAACAAGCTGCTTCTGCCGAAGAAGAACTTGATCAAGGTAAACTAATCCTTATTGCAAAGAAATAATTAAAGAAATATCCAATCTCAATTCCCTTCGTTGGGGATTGAGATTTTTTCATAGCTTAGAAAATGATTAAGCCTTACAATGCTTTTATTGGCATTTGAGCCCCATTATTCGATATGATGTATAATGAAAGCGGGTGCGGTTTATGTTGAATAAGTTGTGGAAGATTGGTTTTTTTACTGGACTTACGAGTTTTGTCCTTCTTATATTAGGTGTACGTACTATCCTAGGCCAAACACTTCTCTTTACGAACTACTTAACGTTCGGTATTTTTGGGTTAATCATTGGTACATTTTCTTTTTTACTATTATTTTACCATTTGAAGATAGCTTTTAGGATATTTATGGTTGCTGTTGTAATCGGTTTTGTAGAGTTTTTCCGTAGTTTACTAATAAACCCCAATAATATGGGCGACGCACTTGGAATGCTGTCCTTATTCATCATTTCTTCCTTCGGTTTGGGACTAGCCTTTATCGTGCAGTTCATCGTGATTTTAATGCGGAAAAATAAATAATCAATTTCATAAATACGAGATTCATCGAATTTTCCATTTCGGAATCAAAAAGACATATCCAATTTTATGGATGTGTCTTTTTTTACCTATATTAGACAGTTTTTTCTTTCTTAATCTGCTTACTTCTTAACTGACCACATGCCGCATCAATGTCTGTACCCTGTTCAAGACGGACACCGCAATTTATACCTTTTCTCTTAAGCGTTTCATAAAATGCTTTTATCGCCTCTGGTGTGCTACGGCGATACTGGTCATGTTCGTCAACCGGGTTGTAGGGAATCAAGTTAACATATGACAGGTGACGTTTATCTTCAAGCAGTTTTGCTAATTGTTGTGCTTCCGCAATGTGATCATTCACGTCTGATAACATAATATATTCAAACGTAATTCTGCGGTTTGTTGTTTCCAAATAATAATCAACAGAATCCATCAATTTTTCAAGCGGGAACGCTTTGTTAATTTTCATAACACGTGTTCGAAGTTCATTGTTTGGTGCGTGCAGTGAAACTGCTAAGTTAATCTGAATATTTTCATTCGCAAATTCTCTGATTTTTTGAGGATTTCCACTTGTTGAAACGGTAATATGACGCGCACCAATTGAAAGACCTTTTTGGTCGTTGACAACACGTAGGAAATCCATCAGATTTGAGTAATTATCAAATGGTTCGCCGATTCCCATTACAACAATATGACTTACACGCTCCTCTTCAGCTTTGGCATCGAGGTGATGCTGCACTTCCATGATTTGCTCAACAATTTCCCCTGCGCTTAAATCACGGCTCTTTTTCAGCAATCCGCTTGCACAGAAGCTACAACCGATATTACAGCCGACTTGTGTCGTTACACAAACCGATTGGCCGTAAGGGAATTTCATCAAAACAGTTTCAATCAAGTTGCCATCTTGCATTTTGAATAGAAATTTGATTGTCCCATCTTCTGATTCCTGCTTAACAGTCTGTTCCAATGATTGGATGTAGTAATTTGCTTCAAGCAGTTCGATACATTCTGTATTAATATTTTTCATGTCTGCAAAATTTGTTACTCGTTTTTTATATAACCAGTCCCAAATTTGTGCGGCACGGAATTTTTTCTGTCCTTGTTCCAGTAACCATTCTGTTAGTTGATCAATCGTAAGACCATATATCGAGTTTTTCATTAATTATCCTCATTTCAAAAAATGCAATCTTAACATTATACTACATGAAATTAGAAATTGGAACAACTAATTTAATTTACTGAGTTTTTTAGTAATAAAAAAACCGCCTGTTTTCCGCATTTATCTAGCGGCAAATTTAAGCGGTTTGTTTACTTTCAAGCTATGCGTTTATCGATATTCATAAGGACGTTGAAACCAAAACAGAATATACCAATCAGTGTAGCAGCTCCGCCTGCTGTCGCAATCGGGAAAAATACATTACCAACTCCTAGAATCGCCAAAGCAATCGCAATCATCATAACTGGAAGTCCGATGTTATGAAGCCAAAAATGTGCTTTAGCTAAACCTGTTTTCTCCAGATTCGGATATAGATGATAAAATATCCCAATGAGAGCTAATGACATCCACCCCAATAAATTGATGTGAACATGTACAGACGTCAATGTAAAGACGTGTGTGAGAGACATGTAGAGCCCAAATGAAATTCCAATCATGAAATAGACAACAGAAATCTTAAGGAACTTTTTACTCAAATTCCCCTTCCCTTCCTTCTTTTTTATATAGCTAACACTACTAGCCTATTCTATGAAGCTTTGAATTCAAATAGTCTATGATTCATCATTTTTCACTATACTTTCCGCCACGCTTTGGTGTGATTGCGTCCAGATTTTGAATTGAGCTTGATCCCAGAGGACGCGAGGCCAATGAAAAACTCTCGTTACATAATACTTAACCAGAAATCCTGCTAATACCACTTCTGCGCTTTGTGGATGGTCTCTGGAAGCACATTTCGTTATCAGGGACAAGACCTGTAGCCTGTAGTGCTTCTTTCTTCAATGATATTAGTATCAAATAGTAATCACATTATAATCTCAGTCCATAAATCTCAAAATCAAATTCAATAATGGGAAACTCCAGCGCAGGCGCGGCAAAGGGGTCGCCGAAGCCCTGAGACTGGATGCGAAGCGTTAATCCAGGCTCAGGGCCAGAGGCATCCCCAAAGCGCCAAGCGTTCTTCAATCCACTTTCTGAATTACAACTCTCCCGATAATGTACACACCAGCGCAGGCGCGGCAAAGGGGTAGCCGAAGCCCTGAGCCTGGATGCGAAGCGCCAATCCAGGCTCAGGGCCAGAGGCATCCCCAAAGCGACAAGCGGTTTAGTAATCTACACTCCTAAATGATGCCTATTATATAAAGTTAAAAAGACTAGCCCCTCCATATTCTTTGGAGGGAGACTAGTCAATCTTCGTTGCTTATTTCCTATTCATCGAACATCATTATTTGTTTCTTTTTCTTTATTGATTTTCATAACAAGTGTTAAAATGTTCAATAGCGCAAGAACCGTGAAAAAAATGCCGAAGCCGGTTTGTCCACTTGAAAATCGCGTAAATGCAAAATAGCCCATAAATGCGATAAGTGCAATATCAATGTATTTAGATCCCATGTAAGACACTCCTTTGTTAACACAACTATATCAGTTTCAATACACACTACACCAAATTATTTTGTTTTCGCATCAAGTAGTTCAATATGAGTTGATAATTTTGACCAATTTATCAACTAATTGTTCCATCTGCTCATCTGTACCAATTGTAATGCGTAAATAATTATCAATTCCAGGTTTATTAAAATACCTGACTAGCACATTTTCTTTTTTCAATTCGTTATAAAGAATTTCTGCATGCACCGTTTTATGAGTTGTGAAAACAAAGTTCGCTTGTGAAGGCAATGTCTTGAAGTTAAGCTGATTCAATAGCTCTATCGTTTTTTCCCGCGTAACAATTATTTTTTCCACTGTTTCAGTAAAATAAGATACATCCTCAAATGCCGCCTTTGCACCGACTAATGCGAGCCGATCCAAGGTATAGGAATTGAATGAGTCTTTAATTCGTATCAGTGCCTCGATCAAAGAAGGTGAACCCATCGCAAAACCGACACGTAAACCAGCAAGTGAACGCGATTTTGATGTTGTTTGAATGACGAGTACATTATCATATTTCCGAATCAACTCGGTTGCTGATGTTGAAGCAAAATCAATATACGCTTCATCAATGATAACTACTTGATTCGGGTTTTTTCGGATAATTTCTTCAATCACTTCAAGCTCAGCATAAATACTGGTAGGTGCATTCGGGTTCGGTAAAATGACGCCGCCCTCCGAGTCAAAATAATCTTTTGCAGACAATGTAAAATCTTTATTCAATGGAATTTCTTCATAGGGAATATCAAATAACTTTGCATACACAGGATAAAAACTATAGGTTACGTCAGGAAAGCGAATCAGCTTACCTGGTTCGAAAAATGCCATAAAAGAGAATGCTAATACTTCGTCAGAGCCATTGCCTACAAATATATCATCAGCAGAAAGATTATAGTGCCGTCCTATCGTTTCACAGAGTTCCGTCGCTGTAGGTGATGGATACAATTGAAGGTTGCGCACCATCTCCTCCTGGATAGCAATCGATACATTTGGACTTGGAGGATACGGATTTTCATTTGTATTCAATTTAACGATATTGGGTTGTTCTACCTGCTCCCCGGGAATATAGGGTTCTGTTCTTTTCGCCATTGTGCTCCAAAACTTACTCATCCCGAAGTACTTCACTTTTAGGTCTTCTATTTGTCAATACTTTTTTGACGTCTTCAACAGTTACGCCTAACTCTTCCATGAGCACAAGTGAGTGGTACGTCAAATCAGCAAGTTCACTCGTCACTTCAGCTTTATCACGGTTTTTTGCACCAATGACAACTTCAGTTGTTTCTTCCCCGACTTTCTTCAAAATCTTATCTAATCCTTCGCGGAATAGGTAAGTTGTGTATGAACCTTCTACGGGATTGGCATGGCGATCTTTTATTTCATCTATTATTTCATGAACAATGGATCGGTTCGATAATTTCTCTTCGAATACAGGTTTATGGAAACAAGTAACTTCCCCCGTATGACAAGCCGGACCCATAGGTGCAACTTGAACCAATATGGAATCACTATCACAATCCAATGCGAGACTTTTCACTAGTTGACGATTGCCGGAAGTAGCCCCTTTGTTCCAAAGCTCTTTTCTAGACCTGCTGTAAAACCACGTCTCCTTCGTTTCAATGGTCTTTTGCAACGCTTCCTTATTCATATATGCGAGCATTAGTACATTTCCAGTGCGGTCATCTTGAACAACGGCAGGAATCAATCCATTTTCGTCAAACGAAATCGTGTCGATTTGTATTGTCATAGTTACTCATTCCCAACGGAGGTATTTTTGTTAGTTAAATATGTTTTTAATTCACCAATATTAATGTCTTCGAAATGAAATACAGATGCGGCAAGTGCAGCGTTGGCTTTTCCTTCTGTTAAAACAGTGTGGAAGTGTTCAGGTGTTCCCGCCCCACCACTTGCAATGACAGGGATACTAACTGCCTCAGCAATTGTTCTTGTCAATTCGAGATTATATCCGTCTTTCACGCCGTCTTCACCGATACTATTAACTACCAGTTCACCTGCGCCCCACTTTTCAGCTTGCTTTGCCCATTCAATAGCATCTATACCTGTGTCTTTCATGCCACCATTTGAGAAGACAGACCATTTAGAAGGTCCCACTTCATTCACATCCATCGATAAAATAATTCGTTCAGAACCGAATCTTTTTGCTGCCTCTTCTATTAAAGTTGAATCGATTAGCGCTGCACTATTGATGGATACTTTATCCCCACCTGCATTAAATACCTTCTGGATATCTTCAATTGTCCTGATGCCGCCTCCTACAATAAATGGCACTGGTACTTCTTTTGCAATTTGTGCAATTAGGTCTAGGAACATTGGACGGTTTTTTGTTGAAGCGGCTATGTCATAAAACACAAGTTCATCGGCGCCATCAGCCACATATTTCTTCGCTAATGTTAGTGGATCCGCAACTTCTTGAACTTCTAAAAACTTTTTACCCTTAACAACTTTACCGTTATCAAAATCGAGGCATGGTATAATTCGATTGTTTGTCATCCTCTACTACCCCCTAATACTTTTTCTAAAGAGATTTTACCTTCATATAACGCTTTACCAATAATTGCACCATATAAATCGAGGTCCTCTAACTGAGCGATGTCAGTCTCTGTAGAAACGCCGCCTGACGCCACAATGTTAATGGAAGACGCTTTGTCCATTAATTCTAGTTCTTGAAAGTTAGGGCCTTGCATCATGCCATCTTTCATAATATCTGTGTAAATGACTGTTTTAATGCCAATTAGCTCCAATTCATGTAACAAGTCAACAGCCGACACATCACTTGTTTCCGTCCAACCGTCAGTTGCTACCATTCCTAATCTAGCATCGATGGAAACTGCAATTTTGTCTCCATACTTTTCTACAGCTTGATTTAAAAATGGTTTGTCCTGAATTGCAGCAGTTCCAATTATTACTCGACTTACGCCTGCCGCAATATGTGCGTCAATGATTTCCATGTTCCGTATACCGCCACCTACTTGAACTGGTATCGCTACACTTTTAGCAATCGCCTGGATTGCTTCCAGATTTAAAGAATTTCCTGTTTTAGCTCCATCTAAATCTACAACGTGTATGTACTCGGCACCTTGTCTTTCCCATTCCTTTGCCATCTCTGTAGGTGAATCATTATAGATAATCTCCTGATCATAATCACCTTGAATTAACCGAACACACTTACCATTACGAATATCAATTGCAGGAAATAAAATCATGCCTTCTCCTCCTATTTGTAGTAGATATGTCTATATGAAGTACGGTACTGTTTTTACAGCATTCCCTTTGTTGATGGAACTCCTTTTACATCCGGGTTGATCGTACTCGCTACACGCAAAGCACGTCCAAATCCTTTAAATATGGATTCGATAATATGGTGACTGTTTTTCCCGTACTGTAAATTAATATGCAATGTCACTTTGGCATGACTTGTAAATGCATGGAAAAACTCTTCTACAAGCTCCGTATCGAATTCTCCCACTTTGTCTTTCAATCCTTCTACGTTATACACGAAAAACGGACGACCACTAATATCAATGGATACCGTGGACAACGCTTCGTCCATCGGGGTTGACACCGTTGCATAGCGTTCGATGCCTTCCTTCGATCCGATACTCTCGTAAAATGCCTGTCC
Organism: Sporosarcina sp. Y838; assembly: GCF_056786515.1. Taxonomy (NCBI): domain Bacteria; kingdom Bacillati; phylum Bacillota; class Bacilli; order Caryophanales; family Caryophanaceae; genus Sporosarcina; species Sporosarcina sp. Y838. Next base: position 277,746 of record NZ_JBXCJD010000005.1, read on the forward strand.
CAAAACGATACCAATATCTTCGACCGAGTGATGCTGGTCAACTTCAATGTCACCATCACAATCAACTGTCAAATCAAATCGTCCATGATTCGTAAACAGTGTCAGCATATGATCGAAAAAGCCAACCCCTGTATTAATGTTCCCTTTACCAGTTCCATCAATCGCAAAATCCAAATTAATCTTGGTTTCAGCAGTCTGTCTTGAAATCAATTTTCTACGCATTCTTATCCGCCTTCCTAACTTGAATTGAATTTGCATGGGCTGTTAAACCTTCTGCATTTGCAAGTGCTATAATGTCATCTGAAACATCTTGTAGTGCCTGCTTTGTATAATGAATGATACTTGATTTCTTCATAAAGTCATAGACACCTAATGGAGAAGAAAATGCGGATGTCCCACTTGTCGGTAATGTATGATTTGGACCAGCCATATAATCGCCCAAAGCCTCAGGGGAATAGTTTCCTAAAAAGATTGCCCCTGCATTGTGTATGAAGGGTAATTGCTCTAACGGATTTTCAACCATTAACTGCAGATGTTCCGGGGCGATCTCGTTTACAAAATCAAAAGCTTCTTCTATTGATTCAACCAAAATAATTCTTCCATTTCTCTTAATAGAAACGTCGATGATTCTCTTGCGTTCTGCGATTTCGGTTTGTCGTAAAACTTCTTTTTGAAGTGCCTCAGCAAATCCCCTGCTCGTTGTCACACATAGCGCTGTTGCATTTTCATCATGCTCCGCTTGTGATAGCAAATCGGCTGCGACAAATTCCGGTATTGCACTATCATCTGCCACGACACAAATTTCACTCGGACCTGCAATCATGTCGATGGCGACGTCTCCGAACACCCATTTTTTAGCCCGTGCTACGTATGCATTTCCTGGCCCCGTTATTTTTACGACTTTTTCTACCGTTTCCGTTCCATACGCTAGTGCTGCAATCGCCTGTGCCCCACCGACTTTATAAACTACATCAACTCCAGCTTCTTGTGCTGCTACGAGTACATGTGGATTTACTTTGCCATCTGCCTGAGGCGGTGTAACCATTGAAATCTTTCCGACCCCAGCAATTTTTGCCGGTATGGCATTCATCAAAACAGTAGATGGATAAGCTGCTTTCCCTCCAGGTACATATATTCCTACACTTTTTAAAGGCGTCACTTTCTGGCCTAACATAATCCCTTGTTCTTGATTGATAAACCATGATTGTTCTTTTTGTATTTCATGGAATGCGGTAATATTTTGTTTTGCTTTTTTGAGTGCACTCATGAACGACTCTTTAACCAATGTCTGCGCTTCTGCGAACTCTTCAGCTGTCACAATCAGGTTATCCAGTTGGACACCGTCAAACTGAGCCGTATAACTTAATAAGGCTTGATCTCCCTCTTTGCGAACCGCTTCGATAATTCCTAACACAGTTCGATCAAATTCAAGGTCAAATGCTAGTCCTGTTGTGTGTAGCGCTTTCTCTTCTGTATATTGCTTCAATGATACAATCTTCATGAATTATCACTCCAATACGGCTTTTAAGTCCGAAATGAATTGCTGGATTTGACTCGTTTTTGTAGCGTAACTTGCTTTATTAACAATTAATCGTGCACTGATATCTGCAATTTCTTCTAATACGACCAATCCATTTTCTTTAAGCGTCTTACCTGATTCAACAATATCAACAATGACATCTGCCATACCGATGAGAGGGGCCAATTCAATCGAACCATTCAACTTGATTGTTTCAATGCGAATGCCTTTGCTGTCAAAATATGCTTTTGTTACGGCCGGATACTTTGAAGCAACAGTCAATAGTGAACTACTCTCCAGTTGTTTATCTGGGAATCCAGCAACCGCCAACTGACATTTTCCTATTCCCAAATCAAGCAATTCATAGACATCAACCGGATCCTCCATTATCGTATCTTTTCCGACAATTCCAATGTCTGCTGCACCTTTTTCAACATAAGTCGGTACATCCACCGCTTTCACAAAAATGAGTTTAACTGTATTTTTGTCATTGTAGATTACGAGTTTCCTACTTTTTTCATGAAAGTCTGAAAAATGAATTCCCGCTTTTCCAAAAAATAGTAATGCTTTGTCAGCAGTTCGTCCCTTTGCCAACGCAATCGTCAATTGGTTCATTTTAATTCAATCCTCCTGCAAGTAAATCCAGTAACTCATTCAAATCTGAAAATGTCGTTGTTTTATCTTTATATAAAAGTGAATTGAGACCTTGCCCCAAACGAATCAAGTATTCGCTTTGCCGTAAATCTGCCAGCTCTTTCTGTTCAGAAAATGATAGAACGCTATACTTACGTTCCCTTAAGTCATTTGCAATAACTATGGCCTGCTCCAATTCGTTATCTTCGTAGATGATTTTAATATCAATCGGATAAGGGGATACAGCTTCCCTGCTATCAGTCGCTTTAACCAATGACTCAATTTCGCAAGCAAATCCGATCGCCGGGAGGGAAGCGCCAAACTCGTTTCCTAATTCATCGTAACGTCCGCCCATTAATACAGGCTTGCCAAATTTCTCGACATAACCTTGGAATATAACGCCTGTATAATAGCCCATATGATTAATTAAGCCTAAATCCATGACGATATACTGTTCCAGTCCATACATTTCCAATATACTATAGACATCCATTAAATAATCGAGCGTTTCCTGCATTTTATCCGTCAAGGCAATTCCTTTAGTACGTTCGCTTACATCCTTAGGATTTCCATATAAAAATGGGATACGTTCGATTAATTCTCTCACATCGTCATCGATTTCCATTTTTTTGAGAAAGGGTCCAATTTCCACAACGTTTTTCGCTTGTATCAATGACTTTAATTGATTAATTTGCGGTGTAGATAGCGGAAGACTCTGAATAATTTCGTTAAAAAAACCCGCGTGACCTAGTTCAATTTTAATATCGTTGAAACCTAAATCTTTCATTAAGTGACACGCAAGTGCGATTACTTCTGCATCTGCTTCGGGAGAGCTTTCACAAAAGTATTCAATACCCGCCTGTGTCCGTTCTATGCTTTCATTATTATCTAATGGCTGGCGAAATACTTCTTGAACATAGAAATAGCGAAGCTCACTCGAAATTCCCGGGAAGTTTTGTACAAGTTCTTTTGTTATCGGAATCGTAACATCGGGTCTCAATACTAAGACTTGTCCAGTATGATCGATTACTTTTATCATTTCATTTTGATTGATTGAACTCTTCACTTTTGAATACAAGTCATATTGCTCAAATGCAGATGTCTTAAGGCGTTTATAGCCGTATGTTGTAAAACGCTTATTTATCGTTTTAATGATTCTTTCAAATCTCTCGTTCTCACTAAGCATCCTGTCTGGATACACTTCATTTCTAACCAAATTTAGCACCCCTTACTTTATTGCTTTACTAGACTAAAGTTATTTAGTACTATAAAGGTATAACTACGATTTGTCAACAGGAGGAATGATTATTAATGTTTGATTATCACATGCACAGCTCGTTCTCAGGAGACTGCTCAATTCCAATGGAAGATATGATTGATGGAGCCATTCAAAAAGGATTGAAAGAGATTTGTTTTACTGAGCATATCGACTATCAATACCCCGATGATTCAATCGTCTTTGATTTTGATAAATTGGATTACACAAATAAATTATTAGAAATGCAGAAAAAATATAAGGGACTTATTGAAATTAAGAAAGGCGTCGAAATTGGTGTACAACCCCATTTATTAAACAAATATGAAGATTTAATGGATAACGAAACTTTCGATTTTGTCATCTGTTCTATGCATACGGTCGAGAGAAAGGGAATGCATTACGGAGAGTTTTTTGAGAATAAAACGATAGAGGAAGCATATGGCATTTATTATGCTGAGTTGCTGGACTGTGTAAAAAACTTTAAACGTTTTAATATTCTTGGTCATATTGACCTCGTAAAAAGATATACACAAAAGTCCTGCGATAATCCATTCCATGATGAAATAACCGAGATTTTCAATATAATCATTCCTGAAGGTAAAGGTATTGAGCTAAATACATCTGGTGTACGCTATGGATTAGCGAATGGCATGCCAAGTGATGATATATTAAAGCTTTATAAAAAATGTGGAGGCGAAATAATTACGCTTGGTTCTGATGCACATAAGCCCGAAGATATTGCATTTCAATTCAGTGAATCACTCGAATTGCTACAGGCCACTGGATTCAAGTATATCACTACGTTTACCGATCAAAAACCAACCTTCCATTCCATTAGCAATTTGATATAAAATCACAAAACGGTCCGTCACATCCTGATTTCTAAAGATGGGACGGACTATTTTTCTGTTCTATTGCTGTACAGGCTTTAATATAGTTGTGAAATTCACAACTATTTTTGCAGCTTGTGCACGTGTAGTGGAACTGCTAGGCATGAATTTCCCCTGAAATCCTGTTGCAATGTTTAATTCATGGAGCATGGAAATGGCATTAACTGCTTCCGCATTATAATTTCCTAAATCAGTATAAGGAGCTTTTTTAGTAGCTGTATATGCCTTACCCGTCACAACTTTAGATGCACGTTCAATCATTAATGCAAGTTGAACTCGCGTTACTTCTGCACTTGGTTTAAAGTTTCCTTTGTCACCTTTAATAATTCCATATTTATATGCAGCATTAATTTCCGCCTTGGTTTGTGCAGCATAACCGTTAATATCACCAAATGGAGCAGCTTCGTTTGTTTCTAGTTTAAGTGCACGTACAAGGATTGCCGCTGCTTGTACTCTAGTCAAATTTTGATTGGGTTTAAATGTACCATCTGGATAACCGCCAATAATCCCATTCACTGCTGCCTGTTCAATGTACGTTTTCAATCCATTGTTTTTTATATCTGTGAATAGCAACTGTTCTCTATCCTTAGTCGTTACTGTTACTATCGGATTATAGATACTTTTATTTCCAGCTTGATCGACAGCTACAACAGAAAAGAAATACGCTGTATTTTTATCTAATTTTTCTATTTTATAAGCCGTAACATCTCCATTTACTGCGGCAATATGTTCTGTCCCATTATAAATTTCATAACTCGTCACTGCTAGGTTATCTGTAGCAGGCTGCCACTTTAAGTTAACTGAATCAATTTCACTCGATTCAGCGACCAGACTATTAGCGGGTATCCATGGATTCGCAGTAAGCATCTGTTTCCAAAATTGATCTTGCACCTTTTGATAACCAAGTTCACTCAAGTGGATATTGTGAGGGTTTGGGACGTGAGCCAAGTGATCAGTAGCAATTACTTCGCCGGTTGGTACAAATTTTGCTGTCGATCCCGTGAGCCCCAGTTCAATACCTTTATTCAATGAGTTAAGAAGTTGTTCAAGAAATGGTTGTATTTCAGCGGACATATAGGGATAAGGATTGTAATAGCCCATTACATAAACTTGTGCATCTGGATTGAGGTTATTAATTTGCTTCAAAATCAGTTTATAGTTCAGTGCTACTTGTTGGATTGCTGTTGCCATCGCTTGCTGATCGACAGTTGCAACACCAGTGGCTGAGTCTATTTTAACAAGTGGTAATACATCATTAGCCCCAGCACTAATTGTAATCACTTCTGCGTCTGCTATTGACTGGTGAAGTTGAACCTTCTCCACATTATAGCCAATACCGAAAACAGCTTTAGTCACATCCTCCTGAAGGTCTTTCACTATATCTCCTGATGTATACCCTGGAAATGAGAAACCTTTATTAAAGGACTTTAATGCACCAATCGAATGCATTGATTGTGCAAGGTAATCCGTATAGCCTTCCCCTAATTCATCGTTTGGAGTTACTCCTGCCGCCAAAGAATCACCGAGTGCCACATAATCGACTGGTACTACCCAAGACGGTGCATTTGTATCAAGTGCGCTCGCTTCTTCAGCAGAGAAATGTAATGGGCCTGCAACCATCTGGAACATAAGTGCAACTACGAAAAGTAAAGGTAGTTTAAACCTATTTTTAATCATGTACTTCCCCCCATTCTAATTTTGTTCAGCTACTTTCCTTGTTAGTACAATTATACTGTCCAACCTCTTTATTTAAATTACTAACACTTTTAATTAATTCGCCAAATAGCATCTAATCCCTTCAATTTCACTCAGACAAAAGAAGAGCGTGCATCAGCTAAAGACATCGGTAAATACCCATTTACTTGTAGTACAAATCTTTTGCACATAATTCTTTTAGTGGGAACTTTATACAATAATAAGTCAAAAAAACCTTCTACTATCCTTAGTAGAAGGTTCTAAATATGAAGTAATTTAATTTTTCACTGCTTGTTTGTTATTTACCATGCTATGAACTTCCGTCGGTAAGCCCCATAGTTTTATGAAACCAACAGCCGCAGACTGGTCAAATGAGTCATCAGAAGTATATGTTGCCAAGTTCATATCATAAAGCGAATTTGCTGACTTCCTACCTTCAACAATTGCATGTCCTTTGAAGAGTTTCACTCGGACTGTACCATTGACATATTGCTGTGTTTCTTTAATGAATGCATGCAACGCCTCTTTAAGCGGCGAAAACCAGAGACCATTATAAATCAATTCACTCAGTTTTTGTGAAATAATTGGTTTAAAATGAGCCAGTTCTTTGACGAGTGTTAAATCCTCTAGTTCCTTGTGTGCTTTCAATAATGTAATAGCACCCGGGCACTCGTACACTTCACGTGATTTGATACCGACCAGACGATTTTCCACATGGTCAATTCTCCCCACACCATGTTTCCCGCCGATATCATTTAACTTTTGGATTAATTCACTAAGCGGATATTGTTGACCATCAATACTTACCGGTACACCTCTTACAAACTCAATTTCAATGACGTCCGGCGTATCCGGTGCATTTTCAATTGAAACCGTTAGTCCAAAAGCGTCTTCAGGTGGTGCTGCCCACGGATCTTCCAAAACTCCACATTCATTAGCACGTCCCCATAAGTTTTGGTCAACTGAATACGGACTACCAAGGTCGATTGGTATCGGAATATTTTTCTCTTTCGCATAAGCGATTTCTTCTTCTCGTGACCAGCTCCATTCACGAACAGGAGCAATTACTTCAAGTGAGGGATCAAGTGCTTTAATAGCAACTTCAAAACGAACTTGGTCGTTACCTTTTCCGGTGCAGCCATGTGCAACAGCCGTAGCGTTTTCTTTATGTGCAACTTCTACAAGTTTTTTTGAGATGAGTGGACGTGAAAGAGCTGAAACAAGTGGATATTTGTTTTCATAATATGTTTGAGCTTGAAGAGATAGTAATGCATACTCTTGAGCAAATTCCTCTTTCGCATCAATTACATAACTGTTAACTGCTCCAACTTGCAATGCTTTCGCTTGGATGAAGTCCAAATCCTTTCCCTCTCCAACATCCAAACAAACTGCAACAACTTCGTACCCCTGTTCTGTTAGCCACTGAACTGCTACAGAAGTATCCAGTCCACCGGAATATGCCAATACTACTTTTTTCTTAATCATAATAAATTTCCCTCCCATTCATCCGCTTGTATCTTTATGCATCATTTTGTATTTTTATAATAACACATTTTAAAATTAATACAATAGGTCTGAATAAATTTTTCATAAAAAAAAAGAGTACACAAATGCTATTTTGTGTACTCTTTTTAGGGGACTGTCATAACCTTAACTAAGACCATGGGCTACCATTGCATCTGCTACTTTTAAAAATCCTGCAATGTTGGCTCCAACTACCAGATTTCCCGGATGGCCATATGTCTCTGCAGCATCTAAACAGCTCGCGTATATATTTTTCATAACGTTTTGAAGTCTTTCATCAACTTCTTCAACCGTCCAGGATAAACGCATGCTATTTTGTGACATTTCCATTGCCGATACTGCAACACCACCTGCATTTGCCGCTTTAGCTGGAGCAAATAATACATTGTTTTCATGGAAAACGGACATTGCTTCCAACGTACAAGGCATATTCGCACCTTCCCCAATCGCTATCACACCATTTGCAATCAGTATACGTGCAGCTATCTCATCGATTTCATTTTGAGTTGCACAAGGTAGCGCAATATCACATGGAATTGTCCAGATATTGGAACAATCATCATGATACACCGCATGTGGATGTTCTTTAATATATTCAGAAATCCGTTTGTTCTCAACTTCTTTTAAACGCTTGATGGTCTCTAGATTAATGCCATTTTCATCGTAAATATAACCGCTTGAATCACTACAAGCCAGAACCGTCGCTCCTAATTGAATCGCTTTTTCAATTGCATATGTCGACACATTTCCTGACCCAGAAACAATAACTTTTTGTCCTTCAAAACTTAAACCTGCTTCTTTCAACATCTCTTCAACAAAATAGACAGTTCCATATCCAGTCGCTTCTTTACGCCCAAGACTACCGCCGTGTTTCGGATCTTTCCCGGTGAATACACCTGCTTCATATCCACCTTTCAAGCGATTATACTGTCCGAACATATAACCGATTTCTCTTTTCCCAACGCCAATATCGCCAGCTGGCACGTCTGTATCAGGACCGATATACTTACTTAACTCTGTAATGAAACTTTGGGTGAAACGCATAACTTCACGATCCGACTTTCCTTTTGGATCAAAATCAGATCCACCTTTTCCCGCGCCAATCGGCTGACCTGTTAAGGCATTTTTAAAAATCTGTTCGAATGCGAGGAATTTCATGATACTACTATTTACGGAAGGATGAAATCGGATTCCGCCTTTGTAAGGGCCGAGATCGCTGTTGAATTGAACGCGGAAACCACGATTTACATGGACTTTTCCTTTGTCATCCTCCCATGCAACACGAAAAATGATGATTCTTTCAGGTTCTGTAATTCGTTCTAAAATACCATTTGTAATATAGTCGGGGTGCATGGAAAAGACAGGTCGAAGCGAATCGAAAATCTCTCTTGTCGCTTGTAAGAATTCCTTTTCATCTGGATTTCTCTTTTTAATTAGCTCATAGACTTCATGAACATAATCATTTGCTCTTTTTTTATTTTCTGCGTGCATTTCATTCAACTTCGTCATGGGTCACTCATCCCTTTCTTATATAATTAACTGCGGGAACTGCTGAATCCCCACTCTCAAAGACAAATAACATTTCAGAATTAAACCGTTAGTTTTAATAGTATCTCTGAAATCATGATATTATTCAACATTTTTTTGATTCTGAATAAGTAATTATACATCATTTTGTTATTTTTATGTATACGAAAAAAAGACATTTACATATTTCTGAAAATGGTGTATTATCTAATTATTCTAGTATCAATTGACTTTGCATATATTAAACCGTATTGCTGTTAAATGCTATTAGAAAATGACAATCAGGAGAAAGAGGGAGAACGATTATGAAAATCAAAAAAATGATACGTGCATTTGTAGGAGCTAATATAATGTTGATTATGACTTTCGTTTTCCTACCTGCATTAATTTTTAATCCAGATTTAGAATTATTGTCAGCTTTTAACAACTATCTTAATAGAGACTAACCTATTTATCCAAAATATTATAGTGTAGATGATGAAAAAATGAACCGCGAGTGCTTAAAGCACCGCGGTTCTTTTTATTTATTCTATTTTGCGTATAGTAAAGTTATCCTCCAAAAGCAACCAATTTTGTGGGAACGCCAACCCTAACTTCCAATACATAATTCCTCGTAAATTAAACTGTTTAATTAAGTCAAATTTTGCTTGAATGCTACGAGCATCTTCAAACCATACTTCATGTTGAACGCCTGTGTCGTCTGTGTAGTTGAAATGCGGTGCCTGCGCGACATAATCGTACTGAATGTCAACCTCTTCCTCTACTGCAAGTTCTATCGCCTGTTGTGGGCTAATTGCCTTAGCTGCAGATCCGCCTTGACTAGGGTAAGGAGACGACCAGTCATAGCCATAAAGATTTTGGCCCAAGAATATTTTTTCACTCGGGATTTGAGTGACAGCATACTCAACTACATTCCGTACAGGACCGATTGGACTGACCGCTTGCGGATCACTATACGTATATCCCCATTCATATGTCATTAAAGAAACGAAATCCGCGATTTCTCCGTGGGTACGATAGTCATGGGCGCCATAAATCCCTGTCCGGACGTCGCTTGTCATAGGCGCAAGCGCGGTGGAAATTGTGAATCCGGCTTGATGGATAAGATCTCTCGCTTTTCGAAGGAAACTATTGTACAGTTCGCGATCCTCCGGATGTAATAGTTCAAAGTCAAAATGGATGTCCTTATATCCGACATCATTGGCAACTTGGATGAGATTTCCGAACAGACGGTTTTGAGCCTCTTCGTCTGTAAATAATACATGTGCAAGATCCGGATTGAATGTGAACTCTTCCAGGTTCGTTACGACTAGCGCATTTGCCGCACCCGCAGATTGGGCGATATTCGGAATATCATCCAGCGGAGGCGCTTTTAATGAACCGTCCCGCTGTGCTTCATAGCTGAACATAGCGAGATACGTCAGTGCACCGACCCGATTTCTCACTTCATCAATCATCGTTTGAGTTACCGGGGTCCGGGGTTCGACGTAAAGTAATGATTCAGCCGGCTTTTTCGGTTTTGGCGGGATGTATAGTCGCTGGCCGATTTGAAGAGTTTGTGTTGGTGAAAGCCCGTTGATTGTTGCTAGCTCATTGACTGTCATACCATACAATCCTGCAATGACATACAGTGATTGACCTGGCTGAACCCAGTGGAAGCTACCAGTTGTCGGAATGACTAAGGCTTGACCAACAACGAGCCGTGATGGGTCCGGCAATTCATTAGCTTGTGCAATTTCCGTGTAATTAATTCCATAAGCCTGAGCAATCCTATACAAACTTTGCCCTTTTTGAACCACATGAATCTGCATACTCATCATCTGCCTTTCATTGACAAAAATGTCCTCTACCTTAGACTATTTTTGTTAGGAAGAAGTTATGCATCATTTTTTTTAATTGAAGATCTTTGCGTATAACTATTACATGACAAACCATACTACTGTTGATGAAAAACTTTATTATTAGGAGGAATTATTTAAGTGACGCAAAATCCATTCGGTCAAAATCAAACTCATGAGAACATGCATACGGGTACGGTTCCTCAACAAATGAATCACGGTGGTCATGAATTATTCGATGTTCATGAGGCACTATCTGGTACAGTGGCAGCCCTGAATCAAGCAATGCTGCTTCGTCCACACGTTCAGGATCCTGAGTTACTTGATATTTTGGATCGCCAATACCGTTTCACATTAGACGAATATAATATTACTGTTGAAACCTTCAAAACGGGACAGGATCCTTCACATCCGACCGGTAGCTACAAAATGAAACAAGGAAATGATTTTGTCTATGGCATGAAACCCTCGCAACCAAAGAAGCCTATGCAATCTGTTTCAGAAATTTCGGACGAGATCATTTCAGGTTTTCTACTAGGGTCAGCCAAAGCAGCATCATCGATGAAAACGATGGTAGCTACGGAAACCTGTAACCCTGTACTTCGCCGTGTGTTGGCCGACTCCGTTCCAAACTGTATCGAAATGGCTTATGAACTGTCAATTTATCAAAATAAGCATCATTATTACCAAATTCCACAATTGGCAGAGCAAGATATGCAGCAAATACTAAATGCATTTGCATCATCGACTGGTCAACCGGGTATGCCGAATAACAAACTTCAGTAAAATAACTTTAAACAAAAATCAGGTGCCTACTCAATTTAAAGTGGGCACCTGATTTTTGTTTAATGACTAGGTCTTCATGTGTATTCCAACCAATTATTTTGATTTGGCAACAAGAGATGATGGTACGTCTGCCGTAAAGCGGACAAGTTCTCCAGTCCGAGGATGTATAATTGCTAACGCAGTTGCATGAAGTCCAATACGTTTGATTGGATTTACAGAAGATCCATACTTTTTATCGCCGACTATCGGATGACCGATATCTTCCATGTGCACGCGAATTTGGTTTTTACGACCTGTCTCAAGTTGAACTTCAAGTAACGTGTAATTTGCATTTGACTGCAGTGTTTTATAATGGGTAATAGCATGTTGTCCACCGTTGTCAGTAGGATTAGAATACATTTTATATGTTTTACTTTCTTTTAACCATGATGAAATTGTACCCTCTTTCTTTCTAACTTTACCTTCAACAAGTGCAGTGTACGTACGTTCCTTCACGACCTCATTCCAAGCAGCTTGTAAACCGTTCTTCACTTCTTCGTTCTTTGCAAATAACATCACACCCGAAGTATCCCGGTCAAGGCGGTGAACAATATAAACACGGTTTCTGGAATTGGATTCTTTTACATAGTCCATTAACTGTCTGATAGCCGTCATATCTTCCGGGTTTTTCGATGCGACAGATAGAAGTCCAGCCTCTTTATTAATAACAATAATATCGTCATCCTCATGTAAAATCGTAACACCAACCAGCGTTTCCTCTTTCAATGCTGCTTGATTTTTAAGGATTTCAACACGCTGTCCCGGTCTGAGGGGATGATTATGTTGCGTGATTCCCTTTCCATCAACTGTAACCTGCCCGCGCGTCAGTATCGATTTCACTGAATTCCTACTGCTCTTAGACATCGACTCCAGTAAAAAAGATAATAGTTCTGTAGGTTCTTTAACCAGATAAATTGCTGTGTCGTCTTTTCTGCTAGAAGAATTCTTATGATTTTTTTTCATAATATAATACGCCTCACTCTCATCTCTTATTATCCTCAAATTGCTACAACAATACAAACGCTGTATGATTAAACATAAGAATTAATTACAAATAGCAAGAAAAAGGGGATTTTTATGCGAGTTGCAATATTCGATTTTGATGGAACACTGTATTCGGATGAGACTTTCCAACTGCTCATGAACCATTTAAGATACCACCCCGTTTACAAATCAAATTATAAGCGTTTTTACCGTGCTATCTTACCTCCATTTATCGGTCATAAGTTAAAGTTGGTTCCAGAGGCTAAGATGAAAGAACGATCCATGCAAGTCTATTTAAACGCACTCCAAATTGCATCCATTGCGGAGATGAATACCTATTTTGGTGAACTAACTGAGAAAGTACGTGAAGGTTTTAATCCTGAAGTCATTGCACGGCTAAAGAAGCATGCGAATGACAATGTACATATAATGCTTGTTTCGGGAGCGTATACTTCTCTTTTAACATCGGTAACCAAAGAATTGCAATTTGACACAATTATCGGCACCGAGATTCCATTGAAGGGAGAAATCATCGATTATAAAACACCTATTTATCATATACAAGGACTACGTAAAAACGAAAAAATCAAGGAAGTTTTAGATGGCTATGATATCGATTGGCAAAATAGTTTTGCATACGGTGACAGCCTGTCCGATTTATCCGTCTTGGAACTCGTTGGTAACCCCGTGGCTGTTAGACCTGAACCAAGGTTACATGCAATTGCTACTGAACGGAAATGGGAAATAGTTTAAACGAAAAATATATTGAAATTAGCCAGTATGACAGATTTTAAGCGTACCCTACGTCCAAACTACAAAAACCAACATCCACTCAAAAGGATGTTGGTTTTTTGTTTATTTCTGTCATACAAATTCGGTTTCTAAATTTCGTTACTGGCGGATAGATGATATGAATAAGTGGTCCAATAGCAAAGGTAACAATGATTGTTCCAATGCCAATAGGTCCTCCAATAAAAAATGCCAAAACTAGGATAAATACTTCCATCACTGTTTTTGTTACAGCCAAACTTTTTCCTGAAAGTGATTGTAAGGCCATCATCAAGTTATCCACAGGATTTCTAGCAAAACTTGATTGAAGTTTAAAGCAAATACCTATTCCAATAATAACAATTCCTGCTGTTAATAAGAAGATTCGCATAGCCATTCCGGTTACCGAGTACGTAGAAAATACGATTAGCAACCAAAAGTCGATAAAAGAACCAATGATTAATATTGTTATAATCGCTGAGAAATCCGGTACTTTTTTTAGTAGGACACTATTTATAATGATCAATAGCACGCCAACAATAAAGACCCAACTTCCTACCGTGAATCCAATAATATCTGAAAGCCCCACATACAAAGCATCCCAAGGTCCCGCACCCAAATCAGAAAGAATCATTAAACAAATCCCTAAAGACAATAATGCAAGTCCTATTAAATAAAACAAACCAATAATTACTATATTTTTCATAAAGTCAGCATCTACTTTCACATTTCTAATCTTAGTTGCCTGCCCCTTTTAATGTACCATATTTTTTTCTTGAAGATTCATTATTTCCGATAATTTTATTAAATGAGCTTTTTTTCGAATTTTTTTTGATTTTAAGCAAACACTGATATAAAAGCAATGTAAGCGCTCCATTCGCTAAATTTTCTAATTGTGCAGAATTTTCACTCTTGCATTATTATCTGCTTCATGTTAATAATTTATAACAACAGATAAAAACACTACAATGGAATGGGGTATGTTAAATGACGAGTTCTTACCGGTCATCTTTAGAAATGCATCAAATTCACAAGGGCAAAATGGAAGTTATTTCAAAGGTTCCACTTGAAAATAGTAGGGATCTTAGCCTAGCTTATTCACCAGGAGTTGCAGAACCGTGTATAGAGATTGCCAAAAACCCCAACGCAGTATATGACTACACAATCAAAGGGAATTTAGTAGCAGTGATTACAGATGGATCTGCTGTGTTAGGTTTGGGTGATATTGGACCAGAAGCGGCACTTCCTGTAATGGAAGGTAAAGCTCTATTGTTAAAGAGATACGCCAATATTGATTCGTTCCCAATCTGTTTAGGTACAAAAGATGTGGACACCATCGTCCAAACAATCAAAGCTATAAGCCCGACATTTGGCGGAATTAATTTGGAGGACATTTCAGCCCCGCGCTGTTTTGAAATTGAAAAGAGATTACGCGAGGAATGCAATATCCCGGTATTCCACGATGATCAGCATGGTACTGCTATCGTCGTCGCCGCAGGATTAATTAATGCTATGAAAGTCGTCAAAAAAAATATGGCAACCCTTAGAATAGCTGTAAATGGAGCTGGTGCCGCCGGGATTGCAATTGTAAAACACCTGCTGAACATTGGTTTTGAACAAATTGTCATCTGTGATTCAAAAGGCATTATTTACACCGGCCGTCCTGAAGGCATGAATCCGACTAAAGACGAAATTGCACAAATTACAAACCCAGACGGTCTACAGGGGTCTTTACAAACCGCTATGACAGGTGCTGATGTCTTTATTGGCGTTTCTGCTGCTAATATTTTATCAAAAGATGATATCGACTGCATGAATACAGATCCAATTATCTTTGCTTTAGCTAATCCCGACCCTGAAATTGCACCTGCTTTAGCGAAGGAATTAGGGGTACGTATTATGGCAACAGGTAGATCCGATTTTGCAAATCAAGTGAATAATGTGCTTGCATTTCCAGGTATTTTCCGAGGCGCTCTAGATGTGCGTGCAACTGAAATCAACGAAAGCATGAAGCTTGCAGCTACTTTTGCCATTGCTTCTGTCATTGACGATTCCGATTTGCATGAAGACTATATTGTTCCTGATCCTTTTGATGAACGCGTTGTAAAAGCGGTCACAGAAGCTGTGAGTAAAGCGGCAATAGAATCAGGGGCTTCTGCCCTTTCGCTCGCTGTCCATTAAATAGAACCAGTATAAAAACGTCGTAAAAAAGGGATACCTCCCTTTTTTCGACGTTTTTTTCAACTTTCCGCATTTTTCTTCATTTCAATTTGGAGACTGCCGTCCGTTTGTACTTCAGCAAAGAATACGTGTTCAACTTTACCAACACCCTGCTTTTTTAATTGTTCGTACAACCACTCTTCCGTCAGATTCAGCTCTCTTAAATTCCTTGTGGCAATTTTCCCTTCTGCAATTAGTTCAGTCGGAATATATTTGGGAGCAGGAGCGCTAGCATTTACGTCTTTTTTTGTAGCCCCTTTTAATTCCACTTTCTTTAAGACACTTAACTGTCCATTTGTTTCAAGAAGCGCATAATGGACGTCTGTATATGAAAAAATACTTTGTTCACGCAACATCATCGTTAAATCATTTAAATGCAGACGTAATTTCTTCATTGACTCTTCAACGAGTTTTCCTTCATATATGACAATAGTCGGCTGATCATCTAGTATTATTCGTACTTTCTTAGATTTAAATGCAATATAACTCATTAGCATTGTCAAAAATACCCACCAGATCATTGAGATCACCCCATTTAAAAATGGCGTTCTAGATTCTCCTGCTATATCTGCTGCAATTGACCCAATTGTAATACCGGTAACATAATTGAAAAGTTAGCTGAGAAATTTGCTTTTTCCCTAAAAACCGGGCAAGTATAAGAAGGACTAGAAATGCAGACGTTGTCCTAATGATCATTTCCCAAAAATCCACTTCTAAAAATTTATCCAAAACCACACCTCCACTATAGAGGAAGTGTTCCATTATTACCTATCGCCTATACATGTTAGTATCTTGAAGTTTAATTATTAAAAAGAGAGCACATCCAATAGCCATGTGAAATGACTGTTGGAAAGCTCTCTCTGTATCAATTACCATGTTTGGATTCAAATCAAGTGAGCGTCACCTGTTCATTCAGTATTTCCCTCTTTTTCTTCCTGCTTGTGATTCAACATGAAACGTGTCGAATTTTGTTCCTGTCCGCTCAGTACTTTAGGAACGCGCGAAGTTGTCGTATTATAGCTGCCTTCTATTTTTCTTGTTAAAAAGGATGTTCGCTCGTAAAGGGCAGAGCGGAGATTATCCAGTTGTCTTACTACCTTCTCCAACAATCCCTCTTGGTTGTCCAACCTTATGATTACATCCTTTTGAACGTTCTTATGCTGCGAAAATTGGTTAGATAATTGCTGTTGCTGATTCATCTGCTCATTTATTTTAAAGAGTACTTCCTCGTTTGCAGATGTAATTATTTCAATGCGCTTTATAATTTCTTGATTTGATTGACTTATACCCTTTACTTGCACATTACAATCCTGATTCAAATTTCTCAGGTTCCAAAACCTCTCAAGAAGCACTTGATTCTTATCTTCTAATTTCGAAAACGAATTTTGTGCTTCCTTCTCAAAACTTTCACGACGGATATCATTTTCTTTTAATCCCGATAGTTGTTCATGGATTGATGTCATTCGATTTGATTGTGCTTTACTTTGTCGTTTGAGTAAGTTCTCCATCATATTAAACCGGCGGTTGGTTGTTTCGGTCGCTTCCTTCTGTTCTTTCATCCATTCCGCTAAAGGGTCTATTTTGAAGTGTTCTTGATTTTGATTTTTAATGTCCTCATTATTTTTAAAGACATTCGGATGCCCTTTTTCATTGATAAACAACCCCACACTTTTTCCCCCTTTGTCGTATTATCTTATGCACTATACGATAAAAAGGTCATTAAACAGTTATTCCCACACATAAGGCGTTTCTTGATAGACATAATAATTAAGCCAATTTGAGAAAAGCAAATGAGTATGTGAGCGCCATGTGTTCAAAGGTTCTTTAGTGGGATCATCATTCGGAAAATAGTTTTGTGGTATCTCAATGTCTACCCCTCTTTTAAGGTCACGTGCATATTCCTCCGCAAGTGTATCCGCGTCATATTCCAAATGACCTGTAACCATAATATGTTTGTTGTCTTTGGAAAGGACTATGAAAGCTCCTGCATCTTCAGACTTGGCGAGTAGAAGTAAACGAGGATCATTTTCAATTTCTTCTATTGAGACAGACGTATAGCGTGAATGCGGCGCTCTGAATTCATCATTAAAGCCTCGTGAAAGATTGATGGTAGGATCGGATAAACGATGTGTAAAAACGCCTGAGCATTTTTTAGGCAATTCAAATTTTCCAATTCCATAATGATGATAAAGAGCTGCTTGAGCTCCCCAACAAATATGTAAAACTGATGTTACATTTAATTTTGACCACTCCATAATTGCCGTTAATTCTTTCCAGTAGTTAACATCTTCAAATTCCAAATGCTCAATGGGTGCACCGGTAATGATCAAGCCATCGAAACGGCGATGTTTTACTTGTTCAAATGTCGCATAGTATGCATCTAGATGTGTTTTACTAACATTTTTCGAATCATGTGTTGCTGTATTCAAAAATGTAACATTTACTTGCAAAGGTGTATTTCCCAGCAATCGTAGAAGCTGTAACTCAGTTCTTTCTTTCTCAGGCATTAAATTCAGAATTGCAATAGTCATAGGACGTATATCTTGGGATGTTGCACGTTCTTCATCCATCACGAATATCTTTTCCTTCTTTAAAAGTTCTACTGCCGGTAATTGTTTCGGTATATTGATTGGCATTTTTCGTCTCTCCCTTTTCGATTTTATATGTATGATTTTTTAAAAAAGCGGTAGGCACCTGCAACTCGAGGCAATCCATCGTAAAACCTTATAATTTCCTACCTTTTTAAAATATAAAAAACCCTTTTTTCTGTATGATAAGAAAAGAGGGTTCTTTTTGGGCTCTAAGCTCTTATCTCTCAAGAATTAATCTTGTTGGAGGTAGCACCTTCCTGATCAGGTCAGAGGTTGCTGAAGCATCACAGGGCCAATTCCCTCTGCTTCTCTTGATAAGAATATTTAATTAACTTCCATTATACTACTTAACTTCCTATTGTAAAAGGTCTTTTTCTATTGCAAAAATTTTCATTGGATAAATCCCTCTTATAAAGCCACCTTAACAAAGTACTTACTGATTGAAAGGAGCTGTTATAATTGGGGAGAGATGACAACAAAACTGGCGGGAACAACGCGCGTTCGTTACCGCAGACACCGAAAAACCAAAAAATAAAACCTGGTGACATGAGTGAAGAAATTGCTCGCGAGTTTGCTGAACTGAGTTCCCTGAAACCAAAGCGTGAACGCATGAACCC
Source organism: Sporosarcina sp. Y838 (assembly GCF_056786515.1). NCBI lineage: Bacteria > Bacillati > Bacillota > Bacilli > Caryophanales > Caryophanaceae > Sporosarcina > Sporosarcina sp. Y838. Next base: position 296,635 of record NZ_JBXCJD010000005.1, read on the forward strand.
AAATGCAAGAAAAAGAAAATGAGTAAGTAAAACGATGAACCCTCGCGTTAGCAATCATGCTGACGCGGGAGTTTATCTATTTTCAATCTACGTTCTGCGTTTGCTTTATCTCTTCCGTCATCCCCCTATAATCGCTCGGGATGCTGCCTTCCTTTTCTACTTCCACACTCCAGGCAACAATTGTTGTACTGTCTCGTACATTTTGTCTTTCAATTTCCATCAACAACTGTGAAATGCTTTCATCAAGTCTTTTTCCATTCAGCTCAGCAACAAGATTTGACGGATTTGAAAAAGGTTCGCCTGGGCATTCCACCAAACCGTCAGTCGTCAAAAAAATAAGGTTGTTCCCTTTTCTCAATTCCCTTGTTCCTGACGTATAGCATGGTACTGCTTGCTCAAACGTATTCACCTGACCAATCCACTCGAAGAATTGCCTTTGGTTGAGTTGAAATTGGTTCAGCGCAATCAGATCCGGATGTAATACGTATACTAGGCAATCTCCAACGGAAAACCACCATACATAATTAGCTTTCCTCACTACGATAAGACAAGCCGTTTCTCCTGTGACACACCTGCATTTGTCCAAAAACTGCTCGGATTGAAAAATTTCAAGGAGCTTCACTTCCAAATATTTAAAATCCAGAAAACCCTTCATGTCTAAAACCTCTACAAAATCACTTTTATACTGTTCAAGTGTATCAATGACAAGTTTCGCACTTTCGGCACTTTTATGCGCATCAAAAATAGCCGCGAATTCCCAATCCTCATTTTGCCAAATAACAAAGCCATCCTCGTTCTTGGTTTGTCCCGCTGAAGAATTGCCTCCAAAACGACCAACTGCCATCCGATTAACCCACCGAACATCCCGTTCATCGATAAAGTCCTTTTCACTTCCAACCCAAGAGTGATTATTCATGAACGCTCGACCAATCGATATGGCCTCACTTCATAACACTCATAGGCAATCGTCTCTTTATTCAAGGCATCCTTCACTCTAGAAACGAATTGCGGGCGTTTTATCCAGTCTTCTACTTGTTCTTTATCAAAGTCAACAAATTGTACGTCAATCGTTTCAGGAGGCTGTGCAGCCGGCACACCAGTAATGACTCTCCCACGGAAAACTATACAGATGATGCCCGCCGTGATATTTTGATAAACGCCGACCATGTCACCGATTTCAGCGTAGATGCCTGTTTCTTCAATCTGTTTAGATTGCCCATAATCCCCTGTCGAAGTGAAAAACTCTTCATTTGATGAGGTATATAACGAACCGAATGTTTTTCGATGTCTTTGCGCTTGTGTATGCATTTCAGAAGCTCGGATGGCGGCATCCACCGTTTCATAATGTGCTCTGCTATCGTATGACCATAATGCCATAATCTCCGTCAGTTCTTCATCAACCCACCGTCCAACCAGCTGCGCCCCATGCGTCAGCTGATTCGGAAGCAAATAGGTGTGGAAAAACTGTGTAAACGTTTCGTACATCGGCGGTTCTATCTTGTACGTTTTTCTGCGATACAGCATATAATGATTCTCCCTTAAACAAATACATATTTAACGAGCATTTTTCAATAACCGAATTAGACCCAATGTGAAAACAGAAAAGAGTATTAAAGTGAATTTAGGGTCAATGATAGGTCTAAACTTAACTTTTTCCGAATCTATTTCATAGACCCCTAGAGGTCGGATGGCAATACGCCCCCCACCTCCTTCTCCTTGGCCTACCGAAGAGTTTCCAGTTTCTTCTGAATAACCCCCTCCTCCGCCAACGATATAATTGATCTTTGCTACAGGAAGAACTTTTTTGTTTTTAAATTCAACCGGTTCACCGAAAACCAACGATACGTCCCGCTGCCGTCTAAATTTTTCAAATATCCTTCCAACTGGTGATTGGTATACAGCAGTTTTTTCAGCGTCCATTTCTCTCCTACTCTCTTAATTTTTCATCATTACTGGGATTCCGTTTTAATATTGAAATTCAACTCTTACAGTAGCGTTAATCGTGATTTGTCCTTGTTCAATCGGTGTTGACACTGCCATTTCCTTCGCTGAAAAAGAACGATATAAGATGGGTTCTGCTCTTAATTCTTCTACAATTTTAATTGGCTGAGGGTCAAGTTGCAGGTGCATTGTCGCAGCAATGGTTTGCGCTTTAACGAGAGCATTTTTCAATGCTAGGCTCAATGCTTCTTGATAATGAAGTTGTTCATCTTCAACAGTGAACTGAATGTTTGAAACCCTGTTAGCCCCGTTTTGAACAGCCACGTCTATCACATTTCCAACTTGATCAATATCTGAAACTTTTACAGTGATTGCATTTGTCACTTCGTATCCTCTAAATATTTGTTCACCTTCAATATAGTCATATTCAGGAAGTATATTATACGAAACGGTTTGTATATTTTTCCTAACAATTCCTAATTTTAGTAATGATTCAATGACTTGATTCATTAAATAAGCATTTTCTTGCTGAGCATGGCTAAGTTGTTTAGCTTCTGTAATTACTTCCAATTGAATTTGAGCTGTATCCGGGGCAACTGAAAGACTCCCAATCCCTGTAACAGTCATAACGCGATGTTGCGGTCGATACATTTGTTGTGCGTAAGGATAATACATTTGCCTCCACCTTTCCTGAGCATCATTATGCCTCTTTAGATAGTATGCTGATTGCTCGGAAAAGATAATTGCAGTTGTACTAAACAGAGCACTCGAAACTAACTAATAACGGAGATACATTCACTTTTCAAGAACTTCAAAAACGTCTATATTGGATTTATCGCCAATTATTGTAATGTTTACAAACATCTTAATAACCTAAAAAATGGATGTTAAATTTATGACAGGTTCTTTACTTCTATTCCCGTATATACCTTATCTACACAAAATTTTTTAATTATTTCTTGGGCAATAATCTAGATAATCTTCTTAACTTCCTTATTTTCACATTTCACCCCATCCATATGCGACTTCACTCAAATTCTTACCAGCAATTTCGATATCTTCAATTTCAATTTTCTTACCACCTAACGCTTCATAGAATAGGCAAGCCGGGTTCTCTTCTATCGCCCATATGAGCATTGAGTTAAAATTATTATCTTTCAAATCTTCCACAACCGCCTGAAAAAGCAATCGCCCGATCCCTTGTCCTTGGTATTCTTTCAAGAGATAAATCGCATATAATTCCCCTGTATAGGCTTCATATTTCCCAGTACGTTCTTTTCCACCTGTAGAAAATCCGATGACTTGACCATTTTCATCTTCCGCTATGTATACGTGATTCTCTGTTATCCCCTTTTTCCATATTAGCTCACGCTTCTCGTAGGAAAGGCTTTCTAAAAAAGTGTCCGGTACAATTCCTTTGTATGTCGTTCTCCAACTATCCACATGTACTTTTGCAATTCCTTTTGCATCTTCTACCTTTGCTTTTCGAATTAATATCTCACTCACTCCTCATCGTTATAAGAAGACCTGGAAAACAGGTCGACCAACTATAAAAAGTTATTTTGGACGTGCCTCATAGGGATGGATTTGACCTATTATGCCTACCTTTTCATCTGCTTCAATTTGCTTAATCACTCCATTTGCAATCTCATTATGCGTAAGCCAACGTGAACCACTGTCTTCCAATACAAACCCCAAATAGATTTTCCGGTATTTGCACGAGCTAGGAATACGGATATGTTCATCTTCGAAATACCGCCGGCTTCCCTTTACATGAAATACACGAAACGGTGCTTCTCCAGGGTTCATTTCACAAATACGCTCAAGCACACTGTAATTTGGTGTCCAACTGATAATAAGATCAAACTGACCACGTTCTCTAAGCGCTATATTAATTTCGTCATATATATCATCTGTATCGTAATCAGTCATAAGGGGAAATATAGAATTTGGCGCACTTTCTTCTTGCAATCGTTTAAATTTCGACACTGTACGCCCAATGACAGAAACAGAATAATCTTCACCTGCAAGGTAAATACAAACTCCGGCAAGCATACCCGTACCACCAATGATTAGAGCATGATTGTTCCTTTTCATCCATTTACCCTCTATTCTAAAAGTTGTTTGTGGGATTTACTAAATTAATACCCACCATGTAATAAGCACTAATTGAAGAAATCTTGAATACCAGTTGTCAACGAATGACCCTATAAAAGTTGTAGGATTAAATACTGTGTATAAAATAAGGCTGGGGTGAATTTCCAGTTTTATGTAAAGCACCTCCTAGCGCCGTAGCGAATTCAATATGATTCTCTATTTCAACATATTTGGTTAGTATTTTTAATCTGATATATCACTCCATCCATATGCAACTTCACTCAACTTCTTGCCCCCAATTTCAATTTCTCGTGTGTCAATTTCTTTTCCGCCTAATGCCTCATAAAATTGGCATGCTGGATTTTCTTTTATGACCCAAATGAGCATTGAATTCAAATTATTTCTCTTTAAATCATCTACTACCAATTTGACCAGTGATCGCCCAAGCCCTTTTCCTTGGTGCTCTTTCAAAATGAAAATCGTATATAATTCACCTAAATACGTTTTGTAGGTACCCGTACGTTCTTTTCCACCTGCAGAAAATCCAATCACATGACCATTTTCATCCTCTGCTATGTATAAATTATTCTCGATAATCGCTCGCTTCCAAATCGGCTCCCGTTTATCATATGAGAGGTTATTCAAAAAATCGTCCGGCACAATCCCTTTGAATGTCGTCCTCCAACTATCCACCTGGACTTTTGTTACACCAGTTGCATCCTCTCTATTTGCTATGCGGAAACCCATTCCAATCCCCCTCAATTTGACCATATAAATTAAGAATCGCTTCCATGCAAGGCACAGAAACGATTCCGTTGACAGCTACTATAACTTCAATAAATGTGTCGTCTCGGAAGCGGAGTCGTCCAGTTCGAATCCATTTGCCCTATAAAAAGCATCTGCTTTGAATGAATCTGTTCGTACTGTCACTTCATTGAACGTACTTCGTGAATGGTCGACGATTTCTTTGAGTAAAAGGGATCCTACACCTTGCCGCCTAGCTTCATCCAGCACGTAAAATCTTTGCAAACGAGCAACTTGTGTATCCTCGGAAAAAGGTGATTGATTCACCCCGCCGATTGCTACTACATTACCATCTTCATTTCGAACAGATAAAAGCGCTTCTCCCGGTTTATTGAACGTATTTGTTCCATCCTGATAGTCATTGACCAACCGTGTTAAAAATCGATACCCTTCTGTTTCACTTTCCTTCACTAAATGGGCAATATCTATTTCCCCTAAATTATCAACCTGATTTACTGTATAAGCCATCTCTATTCCTCCCATCAATCAAATAATTTAAACATACAGTCTATTTCGACATCCGCTAGAATAAAACCTTTTAACAAGCAAAAATGACTTGATACGGATAAATACTCTCCGCGTCAAGTCATTTTGTTGAAACTCATTTCATATCGTCTACGTCATATTGCGCTTTAGAAAAGCCCCTGCCGAGAATTTCAGATGCATTCAAGAAGATGACAAACGAAGTCGGCTCCTTTTTTTGAAGAAGCTTTTTGAAATAGACGGCTTCTGCTTGTTCGACGACACATAAAATCATTGTTTTCTCTTGATTGGAATAGCCGCCGATTGTTTTGATTTTCGTTAATCCTCGATTGATTTCATTTTTGATGATGTCTTGGATTTCCTCTTCTTTATCCGTAATGATGAGAACCAATTTAGTCGGTGACGTTTGCAACTGAACAAAGTCAATTACCTTACTCGTAACATAAATTGCGATCATCGCATAAAGTGCAAGTTCGAAGTTGAAGACAAATGCCGAAGCGACGACAACTAGTCCATCTACAAGCAACTGGGAAAAGCCACTCGAAAGGCCGGTGTATTTCTTGACCAATTGAGCGATTAAAGCAGTACCGCCTGTCGAACCGTTTCCCCTATACACAATGCCGAGACCGACACCAAGCATAATGCCTCCATAAATCGCACTCAACAATGGATTGTCGACAGCGAGCTTCATGTCCATTGTTAACCAAATAACAAACGGTACAAAAAATGTACCGACTAGTGTTTTTAAACTGAATTCCTTGCCGACAAGTATGACTCCAAGAAATAATAATGGAATATTAATAAACCATTGCACGTACGCCGGATTAAATAGGAAAAGTTCATACAAAATTGTACTAATCCCGGATACTCCGCCTGCAGCTAATCTAGATGGTAATAAGAAAATATTGAAGGCCAAGCCAACAAGTGCAGCCCCGAAAATAATCTGTATGTATTCAAATAAGACCGTTTTCCTGAATTTTTGTATTGACATTAATTTATGATCCCTTTCTTTCGCCTTGCTCATTTGAAAAAAAGCGAGCGATGACATCATTTTTTTAGATTTAACAAGATTATATATAGAAACCGAATGCTTCGTATCCAAAATAAAATGATAAAAGCGATAAAATACTAAATACGACGTTTTCTACGGCGCCACCTGTCCTTGTCGTCAACGGAAAGCGTACAGTCATCTGAAGCGGAAATAGCAGTTTAATGCCATTTTTTGTCGCCATATCTAGGATGTAATGGCTCACCATTCCTGCCATGAATCCCGCCTTGGCAGCTTCATTAGGAATGAATGTATTCAATAAAGCTGCGATTAGTACTAAAAACAACAAACTGTGCGTAAATGTGCGATGACCGAATAGCATATTGATAAGTTTCGATAACAAAGGCAATTTCCTTCCGATTTTACTGCCGCCGTGGCAGATGTCAGGAAGCAATGCGCCAATCACTCCTGCCCCTAGCATGATAATCGGATCATGATTTGTTAATTGTGCATAAGCAAGACTTGCTGCAATGCCGCCTACGATGTGTGTTTTCCCTGTCATGCTGTTTTCTCCTTTTCCCCATAAATCTTTCCTTACTAGTATAAACGTTGTTACGTCACCTGACACGGAAATCATACAAATGTTTTGCAATGAATTTCCAATACTTTCATTTGAATTTACAAATCCGTTGATGTAAACTATATTTACATGCTGCGTTGTGCGTATACCCATTAAGTTTTAACCTTTAAGCTGTAAACGGGAGTTTTACCTAGATACAGGAATGGCAAGCCCAGTTCTTTCGATAATTGGGACATACAGGATTGTTTCTGCGAACACCCACTTGGAGAAGTGGTGGTTTAAAACTTTCTAAGACCATACGGCAAAGGCGGCTTACTTTTTTCAAGCTAAGAAAACAGGATTCCAAATTTTTCATTTGATAATATACTTTGATTGTTATACACTATATATAGAAGCTGCGTTGTGCGTATACCCATTAAGTTTTAACCTTTAAGCTGTAAACGGGAGTTTTACCTAGAAACAGAAATGGCACGCCCAGTTCTTTCGACAACTGGGACATACAGGAATGTTTCTGCGAACACCCACTTTGAGGAGTGGTGGTTTAAAACTTTCTAAGACCATACGGCAAAGGCGGCTATGCTTTATAAAGCTATTAGCATCAGTTCTTTTCGAAAAAGCATCATCCTTCAACGGGTGATGCTTTTTCGTTGTTATTATTAATCTGATACAAATGCGGCGCATCCTTTGGTTTAGTAATTTTATTCCACCATTAGAAATTCACTTCGAAATCTTTAACGTTACAGCATTTCCAGTAATATCTATATCATAACTATCTTTATTTTTAGATACCCGCACCATAACCCGACCATTTTTTTCAATTTCCTGCCCTTGCTCTACTATTAGATTTACAGTTTTTTCAAAGCTGCTGTTTATGTATTTAGCATAATATGCGCCCATTACCCCCGAAGCAGTTCCAGTCACTGTATCCTCTGTAGTACCAGAATAAGGTGAAGAGAAGTGCCGAGCGTGCATATGTGCATTGGAATCATAGGTTTCCAAACAAAAAGGATGGATAGATGTTTTTGGCATTTCTTTTAATATAGCGGGGAATAGCTTATTAATAGGTTTCATTTTTTTAAATGCATCAAGTTTTTTTATAGGTATCAATAGTGTCCAAGTACCTGTACTACCGTATAGAATCGGTAAATCATCATCAATGTCCTCTTTGATTAAACCAATTGAGTTGACTAAATCTTCCTTTGAGCCTCTAAATTCTTCAAACTGTGGCGGGATCTGTTTCATCGTTATGTTTATTTCATTATCAGCTGTTTCATTAATCTTTATTGGTAAAATGCCTGCTTTTGTTTCAATCGTAATATCTATTTTATCTCCCAACAAACCTTTTGTTCTTAAAGCATAAATTGTAGCTATTGTTGCGTGTCCACAAAGATCCATTTCATGACCTGGTGTAAAATAACGTATTCTAAGGTCAGCTACCTCAGATTTAACTGGAAAAGCAGTCTCATTAAATCCTACTTTTAAAGCAATTTCTTGCATCATCTCAGCTGTTAGGTCATCCCCATTAAAAACAACTCCTGCTGGATTCCCTTTATTAGCTTCTTTACTAAATGCATCATAATGATAAACCTTTACCGATTTCATTTTTCATTTCCCCTCCACATATTTTGTATTTTCATCAGCCCAGTAAAATAATTTCATAAGTTCCTTTAATAAATAAAATTAAATCTCCGAAAAAACCTAAGCAAAAAAATGCGAAATAGTAGCTTGCATTTGTAATTTCCAATTTAAATAGTTCTTTGATTGCCTGAATAAATAACTTATTAAAGTTAAACCAACTCAATATCCATCCAATGAGTAGAAAAGTTACAATCGCCATTTTGAAATCTCCTTCCTTAATTAGGTCAACTCACTATACATTTATTGGAATTCCCTACTAAAAAATCTTGCTTCGTTACCGTCATCACTGCGCGCAATCAGATTGGCTCTAGTAAAAATGCTTTATATTTCAGCTCTAATTCTCTACGAAATTAATTTTCCTCATAACTTTTTGTATTACTTTCGGAAAAAAGTAAGCTCCGAAGAAAGCAAATACAAAAGCCTGTAACCAAGTTTTTAACCATGAAATTAAAAACGTGTTATTATAACCTCTATTTATGGAGACTAAAATAAATGAAATAAAAAAGGACAGACTAAAGGCCATTAAAAATGCAAAAATAATAGGTTTGTATTTAACATTAATACTCATTTTTCTCCACCTTTCAATTAAATAATTTCAGGATTTAAACATAACATAAACCCGACTACTATTAACCAAACTGCCTCAATTCGAACCATGGTAGCCGGCATTCACTACTGTTGCTTTGACATTATGCTTATCCATCATATCACTTCAACTCCGGTATCATGCTTTCGGAATGCACACAAAAGTTCTTCCAGAGCAATCAGGCCATTCAATTATCAATATCGCCATGGAGACGTAATGCGTTTTGTATTTTAAAGAACAAAAAAACAGCAGTAGAAGTCCACTGCTGCAAGATGTTTCCTGTCAATAACCTGAGTCTTCGGATGTAAAGTTCTCAATCATTTTGTAGTCATATTTTTTTAGCGGTTTTTCTGCAGGACCTTCAATTACTTCTCCAGTAAATGAAAACCTAGACCCATGGCACGGGCAATCCCAGGTGCGGTCACCGTTGTTCCATTCGACTTCACATCCGATATGAGTGCAGGTTGTATCTACGATATGCAGTTTGCCCTCATCATCTTTATAGGCACCTTTTCGATGTCCTTCAAGGGTGATAACGGCACCTTCCCCCTTAGATAAGTCTTCCGGCCTTGTTTTTGGTGAATCCAGTTTCCCTTTAATTAATTGACCGACGACGTTGGCGTTCTCCTTAAAGAAGTTTTTCAAACTCGGATGCGCATAGAACCGTGAAGGCGTAAATAACTTTTCAAAGGGGTTCTCTTTGTCTAGAATCATATCCCGGAATAACAGTGCTGCAGCTGTTCCATTAGACATTCCCCATTTCCTAAAACCTGTAGCAATCAGGATATTAGGTTGTCCTGATGTTAATTCACCAATGTAAGGCAATTTGTCCAGCGTAATTAGATCTTGTGCAGACCACCGATAGACGATCTCCTCAAGTCCAAAAACTTCCTCACCAAAAGTCTCTAACGCTTTGTAATGTTCCATCGTCTCTATTCCTTGACCGGTCTTATGACTTTCCCCAACAATAAGGACCATTTCTTCTCCGTTTACCATTACAGATCGGAGTGAACGTGTCGGCTCATCGGCACTTAAATACATTCCACCTGGAAATTTCTTTTTTGCTTTGATAGCAAGAGCATATGATCGATCTGCATGCATTCTTGTAGAATAAAGCCCAAGTCCCTCATAAAACGGAAAATGAGAACAAGCAAGAACATGTTTGGCGGTTATGCTATGTCCTTCACGAGTAAGTACGACTGGCTGATCTCCCGTCTCAATATTCACTGCTGTCGTGTTTTCAAAGATAAGACCGCCTTTTTCAGTGATGAGTTGTAGTAAATGGACAAGATATTTGGTTGGGTGAAACTGAGCTTGGTTATTCATGACAAGGACCTTTTGAAAATCTATTTCAAAAGGTATACTATCAACCAATCCCCCTTCTATGCCAATCTTTTCATAGGCTTCTGCTTCTTTTTCAATCTTGCGTGCGTATTTCTCTGTAGTGGCGTATATGTACGCATCTTGCATGCTAAAATCACAATCGATGTTATGTTGGTCCACTGTTTCTTTGATAAAGTTGAGTGCTTCCCTGTTCGCCTCATAATACAAACGTGCGTTACTTCTTCCAATGTTATGAATGAATTCATCGTATATTAAATCATGTTGAGCAGTAATTTTGGCAGTTGTATGACCAGTTGTCCCGTTCAACACTTTTCCCGCTTCGATAACAGCGACTTTCAAGCCTTCATTAACTAACAGATAGGCGGATGTAATTCCGGTAATACCTGCACCTACAATAACGACATCAACTTGAAGATCTTCCTCTAAACTTGGAAACTGTGGAAACTCAATATCGGTCCTCCAATAAGATTCAACTTGCTCCGGCAACTTTCCATTTTCATTATCATTTTGGGTCACAATTAATCCTCCATTCAATACTCATATAAAGTAAGGCTATACAAACAACATAGCCTTACTTCTTTACATTTAATCCAATAATCGATTATTTTCGTCGACAGCTAATAGTCTTGTTTCCTGAATATCATGCCCGATATAAGCCGTTATGACTGAACTACATAAAGTACAATAATATTTCCATTCTTCATCATCGGAAAGTAGTCCTTTCCTTCCCAAACGCATGCTTTACATATATTTCCGTCTCCACTTTAATACTCATGAAAATTAGGAGAACTATATTCAACAATTGATTCCGATTACTCCGACGGTATACATTCATCTTGAGCATATTCCTTATGTATTAGACTATTTTTGTAGAATTTAATGAGCAATATTATTTTAGATGTATTGCGAAATGAAGTCTTTTGGTCTTATACCTCAAAGCAGTGTGGACCCGAAAACGCCTATGTGGGAATAATAAATTGATATATATTGTACCAAATCGACATAATTCTCCCGTAAATCATGTACGGATACCCACTTTTTCGAAAAGTGAATTTATCATACACAATATTGTTATTCCTAGAGAAACCTAAAACAAACAAAAATCGAGCGAACTCCAACTACATCATGGAGTTCGCTTAGATAATGAAACAAGGTTATATTTCAATTATGATTGGAAGAATCATCGGCCTTCTTTTTGTACGATCATATAAATAGGTCTCAGTCGATTTTTTTATGTTTTGTTTTAATATATTTCTTTGGTTTCGATCGCTTCCCTTTAAATTGCTAACGGTCTTTATTACCAGCTGATTTACATCATTCATAAGTTCTTCTGAATCACGACTAAACACAAAACCTCGGGAGATTATATCTGGATTGGAAACAAGCTGACCATCCGCTTTATTTACAGTCACTACAATAACAAGCATTCCCTCTTCAGATAATAGTTTTCTGTCACGTAATACGATATTTCCTACATCACCAATTCCCAACCCATCTACAAAAATATTTCCTGATTGAACTTTTCTTGTTTGGCGGGCAACCTGATTTTTTATATCAACAACATCTCCATTGTTAATAATAAAAATATTTTCTTTTTCCACTCCAATTGATTCGGCCAACAAGCTGTGATGATGTAACATTCTATATTCACCATGTATAGGAATGAAATATTTCGGTTTCATTAACGTAAGCATTAATTTCAGTTCTTCTTGAAAGGCGTGCCCTGAAACATGCATGCCCGTTTCTTTTCCCGATCCATAAATCACTTTTGCCCCTAACAGAAATAAATTATCGATAATTCGTGAAACGCTCTTTTCATTTCCTGGGATAGGACTTGAAGCAAAGATTACGGTATCGTCTGTATCGACTTGTACCTGACGAAAATTCGAACTGGACAAACGCGATAGTGCCGCCATAGGTTCTCCCTGACTACCAGTACAGAGAATGGCTACCTTTGCTGAATCCATTTGTCTAATTTGATTTTTTTCAATTAGCATTCCATCTGGAATAGTTAAGTAACCTAGTTCAGAGGCAACCGAAACAACATTTACCATACTTCGACCAAGCAGAGCTAGTTTTCTGTTCGTTTTCTGTGCAGCGTCAACTACTTGCTGTACCCTGTGAACATTAGATGCAAAAGTCGAGATAAATACTTTCCGACGAGCATTGCGGAATGCCTCTTCTATATGTCCACCTATAAGCCGTTCAGATGTATTAAAGCCAGGGCGTTCCGCGTTGGTACTTTCCGACAAGAGAAGTAATACACCTTTGTTGCCGATATCAGCCATTTTATGGATATCTGGATATTCGTTATTAACAGGTGTTAAATCAAACTTAAAGTCGCCCGTATGTACAACTGCGCCTTCAGGTGTATGAAATGCAATTCCTAAACAATCGGGAATGCTGTGATTTGTTTTAAAAAACGTTAAACTCATCGTTCCGAACTCTAAGTTTGAATCAGAGTTTATCATGACCAACTCAGTACCTCTAAGAAGCCCATGCTCTTTTAACCTTAGTTCAATTAACCCTAACGTTAATCTTGTCGCATAAATCGGTACATTTATTTGATTTAAAAAATATGGTATGCCTCCAATATGATCCTCGTGCCCATGTGTAATGACTAATGCTCGTATTTTATCCTTATTTTCTTTTAAGAAAGATACATCCTGGATTATCAAGTCAATTCCCATTAAACTCTCATCCGGAAATTTAGAACCACAATCAATTACCACGATATCGTCTGCGTACTGTAAAATATACATGTTTTTCCCTATTTCGTTAATACCGCCTAAAGCGAAAATTGATAAATTACTCTCTGTTGTCATCAAAATAGATTTCCTCCTAATTTAGATTTCTATACGAAGTATTCCCATTTGGTTTTTATTTATGATTGTTACTATTCAAATGGAATAAAGTTTTTTAAAGAATAAATATGCTGGTGTATAGACGAATGTTCATTACTGACTCATATAATTCCTAAAACAATCGAGTAGGAGGGAGTGATTAACTCCCGACCTCTCACACCACCGTACGTACCGTTCGGTATACGGCGGTTCAATTAAGATTGATGACGCAAAGTTTCGTAACGTGATAGTAGACTTTTGAGCCCTTGGGAACTCCAGTAGGAGTTTCCGAGGGTTCTATGTAATACAGGACTTTTAGAAATTCTCCAGTAACTTTTACGCGAGTTACCCCATTCGTATGCCTTATCTTTCGGCGCACCTAATCCAATGAGCTTCCTCACCTTCGTACTCGGTTTCTTCCAGTTTTTCCACATACACATTCGAAGTCTTCTTCTTATCCAAGAATCGAAAGCTCTGAAAGGGCTTGGAGTATCTGCCAATGCAAAATAACCGCACCAACCCATTAGGTATTGATTTAGTTTCTTGATTCGATAATCCATCGAATAGGATTTCTTCCTAGAGGTTATCTCTCGGATTTTATTCTTCATCCGTTTCATGCTTTCTTTGGCAATCCGAACCTTTGGTTCTTTATGTAAAGTAAAGCTGAATCCAAGAAACTTCCTCTTCCAAGGGCGGTCTACCGCAGATTTTTTCAGATTAACTTTCAACTTAAGCCTTCCTTCAATAAATGAAGTGACAGAACCCATGACTCGATTTCCTGCTTTCTTTGTATTCACATAGATGTTGCAGTCGTCGGCGTACCGGACAAATTTATGTCCTCTTCCCTCCAATTCTTTGTCTAGTTCATCAAGGACAATATTGGAAAGTAATGGACTGAGTGGGCCACCTTGCGGCGTACCTTCCTCACTAGTTGTCACGATACCATTTATCATGATTCCTGATTTCAAA